>JASHRI010000002.1 GCA_030037435.1 Candidatus Acidiferrales bacterium
CAATGCCAGCGAACTCGAAGTCAGCCTCGAACCCCATCGTCTCACCATCAGCGGCCGAAGGGACTCGAACAAAGAGCAACGGAAGAAGGGCCAAATTGTTTACAGCGAGCGATGTTCCAACGAACTCCTCCGCATCATCGATCTGCCGGCCGAGATCGACGCGGCCAAAACCACTGCCACGCTAAAAGACGGCATCCTCGAACTCGACATGCCCAAAGGCGCGCAAGCCATCGGCACGCGCGTGGAAGTAAGAGCTGCCTGACGCAACCGCGGCGAGACAATTCTTGTTCGCCGCAAAATCGACGCGAAACAAGCTTGCGATTCCTTTCGATTCCTGCAGCTCCCAGCGCCGCTTGAATCGAAACGCTCCGGGTGTGCAAAGCTGCCGCATCGTTCTGGCGCCCGATGAATATGGGCTCTCTCGCCAGGTATTTCCGTTTGCAGCTAGCCAGTCAGTAAGGCAAAATAACTGCGAAGCGGGCGATCGGCGGCGTTTGCCTGACATCTGCCAAGGACCCAGCCGCACGCAATCGAAGATAGGCAAGCGAAAAAGGAGGCTGAATGTCGGACAAGGGAAATGGCCTGTCGGTAGTCCGTTCCAGAATGAGTTCCAATCGGGCGAGTTCGCTGCTTCGAGTGGGCCGAGCGGTGCTGTTCGCAGGCGCGATTGCTCTGGCACTCGGTGCCACGGCGAGAGTTTCGAGCGCCGCGGATGATACGGGACAAGACACCTTCAAGGCGAACTGCGTGGTTTGTCATGGCGAAGATGGAACCGGAACGGCGACCGGAAAGGCCTTGATGGCGCCCGACCTGCATTCCGACGCGGTCCAGAAATTGACCGACGCACAGATCACAGATCAGATTTCGAACGGAAAGAACAACATGCCGCCGTTCAAGAACACGCTGAGCAAAGACCAAATCAAGTCTTTGGTCACGTACGTTCGAACGTTCGGCAAGAAAAAGAAGTAACGTTCTTTTGCGCCGAAAACAGGCCCGGCGAAACCGCCCGTTAAAACAGCGCGGACGCCGGGCAGTGGCGCAAGAAATTCCCTCATCGCAACCGTTCTGTCCTCGATTCCTTCCGGTTTTTAACTTCATTATTTGCTAGTGAACCACATTCATGACGCGGCCAGGCATTCGAGCAGTGCGGCGATGCCGGCTTTGAAATCGTCTGTGGGTGCCAGGAGGCTTACGACGAGGTGGCCCTCGGACGAAAAGTCGTAGAAGTGGCCTGGATGGACGGAGACTGAACGTTGATCGAGCAGCCGAATGGCCAGCTCTTCGTCTGATCGAACCGCTGGCACACGCAGCACGGCATACCATCCTCCCTCTGCGGCCAATCGCGAAACCAGCTTCTGGCGCGAAAGCTGTTCATCGAGTTGACGTAGATTTTCTTCAACGCGAGCCATGATCTGTGGCTGCATGGTGCGCCACTGATCCAGAAGAGTTGGCAGCGCATGCTGCATCGGCGCGCTAAGCGACAGGTACGTGTCCGCAATAATCTCGAGGCGAGCAATCGCGTCGCGCACCGAAGCGTCAGGCCCATTTGCCGCGATCCATCCGATTTTCATCTGTGGCAGCGCCGAGATTTTGCTCAGTCCGCTTAGGGCGAAAGTGAGCGCATCGACGTTGGATGCAAAACTTGCGTGTCGAACCCTCGACTGCGGCGCAGGGCGCCACGAATAGTCGAGAAATACTTCGTCGATCACCAGAGCGAGCTCGTGCTGTTTGCAAAGTGCATTTAGCTCCGCTGCTTCATGCTGGGCGACGAAGTGTCCCGTGGGATTGTTGGGATGCACCAGCAAGATGGCACGGGACCGCGAACCAATGGCATTGCGCAAAGTATGAAAGTCGATCTGCCAGCCGTGATCGTAGACCAACGAGATTGGGCGCAGCTTTACGTCGTGAATCGTGGCGAGAAATTCAAACAGCGGATAGCTGGGATGCGCGATCAGCACCTCATCGCCGGGTTCGCACAGCAGGCGAAAGAGAAAGGAATAAGCCTCGCTCGTGCCCGTTGTGAGGATTAATCTCTCTGGATCGACTCGCACGGCCGGGCGCATCTGGTCGTAATACGCCGCAACGGCGGCGCGAGCGTGTGGCAATCCTTTTGGTTCCGGCTCGTACCGCAGTGCGGTCGGATCACGCAGGGATCCCAGAATCGCAGCTTGGTCGTATTGGAAACCGCATTCCGTCGGATTCGACGCGGTGAGGTCGAGAATGTGTCGGCCGCTCTTGCGATGCCGACCGAGCGCACGCGTATACGCGTTTTGCTCAAGGTTCCAATTGGTGCGCTTTGAAAACATAAATTGTCTTTGCAGTCGATTGTCACTTCGAAGCGGACGCTTGTCTATGCGATGAAACGGGGGCGGGCGGTGCGAGAAGCATGTAGGTGACCAGAGCGGTGCCGAGCACGCGGTCTTGTTCATCCGTGAGGTCGACGCGGCCGACACACAGCGTCGAACCTATGCGCAGCAGATGCGAACGCGCGAAGACGGTTCCCTCCGACGTAGGCCGAAAATAGTTGATCTTCATCTCGACCGTGCTGATGGGTCGATGACTGCCCAGATGACGGTGAATTGCGACACCGACCGCCGCATCCGCCAGCGTTGCGCTGACTCCACCGTGCAGTACGCCCGCGCTATTGAGCAGATTTTTCCGGATGGGGCATGCAAGAGTAATGCCGTCGCGATGCATGCGCGAAACGCGCATGCCGAGGAGCCGCGCGAACCGAATTTTATTTAGCACCTTGTTGACTTGAGGAGCGGTGAGCGGCGGCATCGGGCAGGCCTCTACATCACGCGCTCGTGCGGGTAGCCTGCTTTGTCGAGAGCCGCGCGCAATTCTGCACCGTGTTCGGGACCGCGAGTCTCGACAGTGATGTCGATCACAGCGTCGCCGAGAAGCACGCCGAAGTGGGCCCGGTCGTACATCGTCTCCACGATGTTTGCCTTGTTTTCGGCGATCACGGCCGCCAAGCGCTCGAGCGAGCCGGGATGATCCGGCAAGTGGATGCGCAAGCGAAGCATGCGGCCATACTTCACCAGGCCGCGCTCGATGATGCGCGAAAGCAGCGAGACGTCGATGTTGCCACCGCCGATGAAAATGCCGATTTTCTTGCCCTTGTGCGGAATCTTGCCTTGCGCCACGGCGGCGGTAGCCACGGCGCCCGCCCCTTCTGCGAGAGTTTTCTCGCTTTCCAGAAGCAGCAAGATCGCGCTGGCAATCTCCTCGTCGTCCACCGTAACGATATCGTCGACGTATTTCTGAACGATCGGCAAGGTGATGTCTCCGGCGCGGCGGACGGCGATGCCATCGGCGATCGTGACTTTCGGCTCGAGAGTGACCGGCTCTTTTCGCTCCAGGGCGACTTGCATCGACGGCAGCTTCGACGTTTGAACTCCAATCACCTGAGCTTTGGGATTCATCTCTTTCACTGCGCAGGCAATGCCCGCGATCAATCCGCCGCCGCCAACGGCAACCATAAAGACATCGATATCCGGTTGCTGTTCGATCATTTCGATTCCGGCCGTACCCTGGCCGGCGATTACCGCCTCATCGTCGAAGGGATGGATGAAGGTGAGCTTCTGCGCCTGGCAGCGGCGAATCGCTTCCTGGCAGGTTTCGTCGTAATTTGTGCCGGCGAGAATCACTTCGGCGCCGAATCCGCGTGTTGCCGCAACCTTCACAATCGGCGTCGTGATGGGCATGCAGATCTGCGAGGCGATGCCGCGCTTCGTGGAGTGGTAGGCCACGGCTTGCGCGTGATTGCCCGCCGATGCGGCGATCACGCCGCGGCGGCGCTCAGCTTCCGACAGCAGAAGAATTTTGTTGAGCGCTCCGCGTTCCTTGAACGCGCCCGTCATCTGAAGATTGTCGAGCTTGAAGTAGACGGAATTGCCGGTCATCTTCGAGAACGCTTCGGAGCGCGTGAACGGAGAGCGATAAATCGAATCGCGGATCCGCTCCGCTGCGGCTTGGATATCGCGGAGAGTTACCATGTCGGTGAGAAACAGAGTTTCGGGTAGAAAGCTCGTCGATCGTTTGTTTTCAACAAGTTAGAGGCGATTCTATTCGAAAGGGAGTTTCGATTAGAATGCACCAAAATTGTGCAATCGGGGCGGCGGTGCGCGGCTGTCGTATACAAGTTGTGGGCGGCCGCCGCACGGGAAAGTCGGCGCGGCACACGGATGGCGATGGCATCCGGGGCGAGACAACATTGTCCATGCGCCGCCGCCGGCGCAAGACAAGTTCGCCCGGGTGCGGCTACGACCGGCGCCAAGCTGGCGTCAAACACAGCACACCTCCAAGCTATCAAAATTGTCACAACGCGCGGCGGAGCGCAAGGGCCAGAACCTGTGAGTAGTGGGTCCGTTTGAATTTTGACCCCTTGTGTCACGATCAAGAAAATTCAAACTGCCCCACTACCAACCTGTGGACACCGCGAGAATCGAATTACGCGCTCAGGCGGATGCACGGCTCGGCACGGAGGCGGGCGCGAAGTGCGGCTGGCGCAGGCCGGCCTGTTCGAGCAGAGGCACGACGTCGCGAACGAAGCGCTGGACACCGTCGACGTAGTCGACCCAGGTGAAAATAATGCCGTCGATCCCAGCCTCGGAGACTCGGACGAGCTCTTCAGCGATGCTCTGCGCGGTGCCGACCAGCGGATGGCCCGCGCCCATGGACATGCGGCGGCGCATGAAGGCGAGACGCTCGGAGCCGAGTGGAACGTTGTTCTCCTTGCTGATGGTGAGCATGATGCTGTCGACGCACTCGTTGTCGAGATAATCCTCGGTGTAGGTGCGAAGGTAGTCGTCGGCTTCCTTCTGCGTGTCGCGCTGAACGATGGCGCCGTTGGTCCAAAGCTGAATCTCGCGGCCAAATTCCTCGCGGGCCATGCGCTTGTAGTTGTCGATTTCCGGTTTCCAATCGGCGGGAGTGGCGCCGTGCGGGCTGATGAGGCCAATATCGGAATTTTTCGCGGAGAAGCGCATGCCAGTGGGCGATTGCGCCGCGTTCATGATGGGAATGCCGCCCTTTTGCAGCGGCTGGGGGCGGGAGATCGCCTTCTTCATATGGAAATATTTCGAGTCGTAATCGAATTCGTTGGGATCGGTCCAAAGGCGGCGGAGCAGCTTGAGCCATTCTTCGAGGTAGACGTAGCGCTGGTCGTGCTCCATCAGATCGATGCCGAACATGTCGAATTCGCGACGATTCCAGCCGCCGACGATATTGAGCGAGCAGCGGCCGCCGGAAATAGCGTCGATTGTGGCGCACTGCTTGGCGACGAGGACGGGGTGCATGGTCGGCGCATGTGAAGTGGCGAAGACGGATGAATATTTCGTGGCCTGCGCGAGGCCTGCGGCCCAGGTGAAAACGTCGAAGACGATGTTGGAGTAGTGATCGGGCTTGTCGTCGAGATAACCCTTCCAGCGAGCGATGGGGACGATGGCTTCGAGGCCGGCATTGTCGGCGAGATGGGCCATGGCGAGGGAATTCGCCCAGGTGGGATCGGCCCGGTCGGGCGCGAACGTCATATTGGCGATGGTGTTGGTGCAGAAGGTGCCGAGTTTCAGCTTGTTGCCGTTGAAGATTGGGTTCGTCGGTTGATTGGTCACGCCGATATTTTGCCAGAGAAGGAATGATTTGCGGAGGGGATTCGACGAGGTCGAAGTCGCCTTCGATTAATGCTGGCCGGGGATCGGAAATCGTCCCGCACCTCACAGCTCGTCCACATAGTTTACTGTATCGTTACCTGTCCCGGAGTAGTTTGTTGGTGGCTTCTAAGTGAATAAAGGCTTTGTCTCGTGCCAGCACCTGTACGACCGGTACAGAGAGCCTACCTGTACAGGTGCGGGCACTGGCCGTGAGGACAGTAGTAATCATCTGGTTTACGGAATAATCTGTTCACGAAACGCAAGTTTGGGAGCGCCTCGATGAACCCTGGGACGGCACGGACGTGGATAACCGTTCTTCAACTCTCGGGGATGGTTTCTTTTCTGTTCTTGCTCGCCCTCGGGATACTTTGGGGTCTCAAGAGGCTAGTTGGCGGCTCGCTGCACGGCACAGTTTTTGGCACTGTGAAGGGGCGGCGCGCCCGAATCGTTGTAAGGGCCGCCGGGCTCGTAGGCGGCTACCTCGCCATCGTAGCGGCGGAATTCTCGGCCGTCTATCTGGTGGCGCGTATCCTCGGTCGCTAGGGTGAAGCGACGCAACGACACAACGCGGAACCCATGCGACAGACTTAGCCGGTCAGGCGGCCTCGATGCCGGAAGTACCGAGTTTCAGCTTGTTGGCGTTGAAGAT
>JASHRI010000152.1 GCA_030037435.1 Candidatus Acidiferrales bacterium
CGCGGCAGGCCAGATCAACGTTCCAACGGGCGCTGTTATCCGCACCGTGCTGAAAGATGTGCCGCCCGAGACCCTCGCGAGCGGCGCGACGCTCTTCCATGAGCACTTGTCGATGTCTTACGATTTTATGCTCAAGCTGCGACAGGCTTTTGCGACTCTGTTATCTACGCCAGTACGTCAGACCCCTGCACTCCCACCTGCGCCGCGGCCGTGGTTTATGGGGGACCTCGGGCTGATGGTTGACGAGATGCGCGCAGCAAAGAGCGAAGGTGTCGCGTGCATTGTCGACGCAGGGCACCCGGACATGGGACGCGACCTGCAATTTTTGAAGCAACTCTCGGCACGTTCGGGAATGCCGATCGTTGCCGGATTCGGATACTACGCGCAGCCGTTTTATCCACCGGAAATCGAACGATGGAGCGAGGAGCAGATTACTCAAGAACTCCTTCGCCAAGCGCGGACCGAGCCAGTTGGAGTGCTTGGCGAGATCGGTACGTGGGATGTGATGACGCCGACAGAGCGCAAAGTGTTCCGCGCTGTGGGTAGAACCCAAGTGGCAACGGGGATGGCCGTTTTCACCCACACCAACTTTGGCAAGGGGGCGATGGAACAACTTGACGTGCTCGAGTCGGTGGGCGTCGAGCCAGGGCGAGTAGCGATCGGACACTTAGGCGGCCTGACAGACCCTAAGGCCGAACTAATAAAGGAGATCTGCAAGCGCGGCGCGTTCGTGGGCTTCGATCGTCAGGGCGGTCGTTCTGACTCAGCGCAGGTGCCGCCCATCATGGCCCTGCTGGAAGCTGGTTATGCGGATCAGCTGCTGTTCTCATCGGATTTCACGTTCGCGCCCGACCTGAAGCGAAACGGTGGACCGGGATATGCGAAAACGGTCACCGTTTTCGGGCCGAAACTACGGCAGGCGGGCGTCTCAGAAAGCACCTTGCACTCAATCCTGGTTGACAATCCCCGGCGGTTCTTGGCGTTCGTGCCAAAGGCAGCTGTGAACGGCTAGTCAGTGTTGTTCGGCCTGATTTTTAGCCACCTGCACGTTCGCTTGATGAATGAGGTAGGCGCGAATGGCGTCTAATTCCTGGTTGGATAATTCTGCACCGAACATTGGCATGCCACCCGAGCGCAACAAGCCTCCCTTTACGACCTGTCGCAGCAGCGCGGGATCGTAAACCATGGGGGAGTATCGCAGGTCCGGCACGTCGCCCGCACTGATGCCCCAATAACCGTGGCAGCGAAGACAGCGCCCGTATTGTGTTCTGCCATCGGCGATCTGCGAGGCGCTCGCGGTATCGGCTGGAGGCTTTAACGGCGGTTTCGTTGGAAGCGGTACCGGCAGCAACCTGTAATCACCGTCCAGCTTGAACGCAATCACGCGAGGAATGTTGTTCGGCACGTGGTTATCCATGCCGATCGGCCCTTTCAGAAGGCCTAGCGACCCACCCCATCCAACCATCACGGCTACGTACTGCTCTCCGCCAACCTCATAGCTGATGGGGGGAGCTATGATCGCGGTCTGCACTGAAATCGACCATTGCCTCTTTCCAGTGTTCGCTTGATACGCCGAAAACACGCCGGTGGATGTCCCCTGGAAAACCAGATTGCCGGCTGTGGCGAGGGTTCCTCCGTGCCAAAGCCCCTTCAAATTCGCGCGCCACACTTCACGTTGCGCAACAGGGTCCCAGGCGGCCAGATGAGCGCTGTAATACGACTTCACCTTCGCGATCGCCTCGTCTTGACGCTTCCATTCCGGCTCTCCCGGCGTCGAGTTCTGTGCGATCTCCTTCTCTGCGATAGGCTCGACTACAAAGATGTTGGGCATTTCCATCACGGGAATGTAGGCCAATCCTGTGAGGGGGCTATAGGACATGGCCTGCCAACTGTGTCCGCCTAACGGGCCCGGCATGACGACAAACGGCTTCCCGTTCGCACTGCCAGCTCGAGCTACGGGATTTTCTATGGGACGGCCTGTGGCCAGATCGACGCCGGTAGCCCAGTTAACTTTCGGGAAGAGAGGTTTTGCCGAAATGAGCTTTCCCGTCGCGCGATCGATTACGTAAACGAAGCCGTCTTTGGGCGCATGGATTATTACTTTGCGTGTCTGGCCCGCGATCTTGATATCGGCAAGGATCAATTGCGATGTGGAGTCGTAATCCCATACATCATTGGGCACTTCCTGGTAGTGCCAAACATATTGGCCCGTCTCCGGGCGGACAGCCATGATGCAATCCCCAAACAACCGGTCACCGTCTGTTCGGTGTGCTCCTCTGGCCGGGTTCCCTGTGCCGAAGTACAAAAGGTCGAGCTCGGGATCGTATGAGATCCCGTCCCATACGGCGCCACCGCCGCCCGTATCTCCATTCCAAGTCTTCGCAGCTATCTTCAGAGCAGGATTCTCAAATGGTTTTGAAGGGTCGCCAGGGACTGTATAGAAGCGCCAGACCAATTTACCAGTCTCAGCATCGTACGCCGAGACGTACCCACGCACGCCCTGGTCGCCTCCGCCGGTTCCAACGATCGCCTTGCCTTTCACGATGCGCGGCGCACCCGCCATTGTGTATTGGGCCACAGGCGTGCCTGCAGACGTGTACTCCACGTCCGAGGGGAAAGTGAAGGTATCCCAAATCGGTTTGCCCGTTTTGGCGTCGAGCGCGACCAAATGTCCGTTCAGCGTTCCGCTATAAACCTTTCCGTTCCATACCGCGACGCCACGATTGATTGGGCCGCAACAGCTGTTCAGACTCCAATCCCTGGGGACTTTGGGGTCGTAATACCAGAGCTTTTCTCCCGTGCGCGCATCGAGTGCATACACCTCGCTCCAAGCTGTCGACACGTACATCACTCCGTCGACGACAAGCGGCGTTCCTTGCTGGCCTCGGGATGTGTTCAGAACGAATTGCCAAGCAGGTTTCAACTGCTCAACATTCTTGTCTGTAATCTGCGTTAGCGGGCTAAAACGCTGCTCGCTGTAGGTGCGGCCGTTGCTGAGCCAGTCGGACGCATCTTCCTTGTCTGCTGTGGACAGACGCAGTGCATCGACTGTGGCCGCGTGTTTCGCCGCTAGCTGCAACTTGGTTGATGAATTCCCGCTGCCATTTCCGTAGGCGAGCCCAAGCCCAGCGAATACAACCAGGAAAATTACCGAAGAAGTGCGGGACGATAAGAACATCCGATGTGATTCCTTCAGGGGACTTTTTGTCCGTCAGTTCATCAGCCGGTTCGGATCTCTGAACTCTGCGCTCTCTAATCCGGCAGGGGAGGTTATAACGCTCGGGTTCCCGGCGTCCAGAGCTGTATGGCTTCGGCAGCTCTGGCAAAGTTGCGCCATTGCGGAGCGCCGGAGGCGTGATAGCGCGCCGGCACCCGGCTCTCCTTGACTGCGCCGCTAGTGGCCGGCGCCGGGCGGCGGTCCGCCGGGTGTCGATGAAGGCACGGGAACATTTCCGTCGAGTGCGAACGTGTACAGGCGGCCCTTGCCCGCGCGGCCCGCGAGAACGGAAACATACTGTTTGCCGTCGAGCATGTAGGAAACGGGATTCGCGAAGCCTCGCTGAAGCTTCACGCCCCACAGTTTTTCACCCGTAGCTGCGTTGAATGCCTCGAAATCTCCATCGTCTGAAGCTCCGAAGACGAGGTTGCCGGCGGTTGTCATCGTGCCGCCGCCAGCCGTAGCCGGAACTTTCCAGCGGGCCATCTCGGTGACAGGATCCCATGCGACGAGGAAATTTCCTGCGGGCGGCGCGGGAGGACGTGGCGGCGGAGGCGGCGCGCCATTCGCATCGGCAGTGGCTCTGGTAGACCTGAAAATAATTCCCCAGTTATATTCGCCCAGCTCAGGCTTGAATTCAGGCGCTTGTATGTAATTGAAAGGCGTGGCGGCGCCGGGAGTGACGTAGACGAGATCGGTTTGCGGGTTGAACGACATGCCCTGCCATACGTGTCCGCCACCGGGGCCCGGCCAGACCATCGTCCCAGCTGTGCCGTAGTGCGCATCGGGATTGACGATGGGGCGGCCGGTCTTCGGGTCGAGACCCTTGGACCAGGTGATTTTCTGCAGCGCTGCACCGGAGATGAATTTTCCGGTCTTGCGATCGAGAACGTAGAAGTAGCCGTTCTTCGGCGCCTGCATGATCACGTCGCGCTCTTTGCCGTCGATTTTCAAATCGGCGAGGACAAGATCGGCGACGGAATCGAAGTCCCACTCATCGCCGGGCGTGGTCTGGAAATACCAGACAAACTTACCCGTTTCCGGCTTCACGGCGATGATCGAGCAGATGTACAAATTATCCTGATCCTTCGTGTCGCGATAATTGTTGGCCCATGGGCCGCCTTGGCCGGTGCCGAAATAAAGGAGGTCAAGCTGGGGGTCGTAAGCGATCGAATTCCAGGGATTGCCGCCTCCGCCTAGTTTCCACCAGTCGCCCGACCACGTCTTTGCTGCCGCTTCCATTGCCTTGTTTTCGAACGGTTTCGATGGATCGCCGGGAACGGTGTAGAAGCGCCAGTCGAGTTTGCCGGTTTCGGCGTCGTAAGCGGAGATGTAGCCGCGAACGGCAAACTCGCCGCCGCCATTTCCGATAATCACCCGGCCCTTGACGACGAGCGGAGCGCCGGTGATGCTGTAGTCGGCATTCTTGTCGGCGGTCTGCACTTCCCAATCAACTTTGCCGGTCTCGGCATCGAGCGCGACAAGCCTGGAGTCCAAAGTGCCGACGTAGACTTTGCCGCCGTACACCGCGACGCCGCGATTGCCCGGGCCGCAGCACATGCTGGGTCCGGTGCGAACTTTGTTGGGATTTCCCGTCGACCCGGTAGGAAAGTTCAGGTGGCCGACGTGTGGATCCCAGCGCCACTTTTCTTTTCCCGTGCGGGCGTCGACGGCGAAGACTTGGCCCCAGGTGACTGTGGCGTAGAGCGTGCCGTTCGAAATGACCGGAGATGCTTCGAGCGTGCCGGGAAGGGAATCCGTGTCGTAATACCATGCCAAGCCGAGGCGATTCACGTTGGATGAATCGATCTGCGTCAGCGGGCTGTAGCGGTCTTGCGAATAACTGCCCGCATTCATCAACCATTGTTGGCCGGTCTTGCCGGCGTTGAGCAAGGTCTCGCTCGTTACGTCGGGCGCCTGTTGT
>JASHRI010000012.1 GCA_030037435.1 Candidatus Acidiferrales bacterium
CGAAAGCGAAGCGTTCAACTCGGCTGGAATCACCGTCCCGGCAGGGATGCGGTTCTGTGAAACTGCCGTCGTCGCGAACGCCGCCGCAAACGCTAACGCGCCCGACACAAGAATCGCCCTGTACATCATGGCCGACCTCCCCAGT
This sequence comes from Candidatus Acidiferrales bacterium, assembly GCA_030037435.1. Classification (GTDB taxonomy): domain Bacteria; phylum Acidobacteriota; class Terriglobia; order Acidiferrales; family UBA7541; genus Palsa-295. The sequence continues at coordinate 146 of JASHRI010000012.1, forward strand.
CCTCCGCCTCTACTGCAATTTCAGCATACTCCTGCCTGCTGAGGACGGAGCAGGATCGGCCGGGTCCTTTGCCATCGCACGAGCCGCCTTTATACTCATGGCTGAAAATCACGGAGCCCATTGCCATGTCTGAACTCTCCGCGCTTGTCACTTCCACATTCGCGTCCTACTACGAAGAGATCGGCGACCGCGTCCATGTACTCGTTGCGTCGCTCTCCACTGAGCAGCTCTGGCGCAAGCCCTATCCCTATGGCAACAGCATCGGCCACCTGCTGCTGCATCTCACAGGCAATCTCAACCACTACATCGGAGCGCAAATCGCCGGCAGCGGCTACGTTCACAATCGCCCGCTCGAATTCACCGACGCATCGCACCGCCCAAAGGAACAGATCCTCGCCGATTTCGACCGCGCCATCACGATGGTCGCCTCCACCATTCGCAGCCAATCCGAATCGGATCTCCTCTTGCCATATTCCGATCCCACCGAGCCGCACTCGACAACTCGGTTTGGCGTTTTCCAGCGCATGTCCGCGCACGCCTATCATCACGTGGGTCAGATGATTTATCTCGCCAAGGAACTTGCAAGGTCCGCGAAGTAAGGTGCCAATGCGCTATTGCCCGGACATTGCCTGAGGCGTGAGAAAGCCGACGTGTTCGATTCCGGCGCCGCGCATGATGTCGACCGCGCGCGCCACCTGAGAGAACGGGATTTCACTGGCACCCTTTACGAAAGCCACCTTGACGGCGCGCTGCTTGAAGATGTCGGCGAGGCGCGGGCCAAGCGCGTTCCAGTCGGTGTGCTCGCGGTTGATCATGAGCTGACCACCCTGCATCACCTGCACGACGATGGTACCGGGATCGCGCGGCGCGGGTGTAGATGGCGGCGGAGCGGATTGGGGGACAATGGCGGGTAATCCTGTAGGCGCCTTGGGCGTGATCACCATGAAGATGATGATCAGCACAAGCAGCACGTCGATCAAAGGAACGATATTCGGATCTGCAACCGGTCCGCTTTTGTCTCCACCCACTATCATTTCCTTTCCTTGAGAACGCCCCCTTGCGGTAATGCGACCGCGGCACCACGCGGCAGGCGCGCCTGACGGGCGCCGCGGTTACCTACTTTGCGCGTCAGGATTTTTTGACACCACGGAGCAGCGAGTTGTGCCATGGGCTCTCACGGCAGCTAATGCGGAAAAGTGTGCGGCGTCCACGGAATCGCGGCCAGCTGCGCTATAAAAGCAGAACTCCGCTCGGCCCGGCGAAACGCGGCGGAGCTAGGAAAACAGGCGGGGCGGAAGCCTGCTATAATTCCCGCCTCTAATGGCGCTTTCCTCCGGCACACGCGTAGGTCCGTACGCCGTCCAGTCGCAAATCGGGGCGGGCGGGATGGGCGAGGTGTACCGCGCCCGCGACACGCGGCTGGGGCGCGACGTGGCGCTGAAAATCCTGCCGGAATCCTTTAATCACGATAGCGACCGCCTGCGGCGGTTCGAACAGGAAGCCCAGGCGGTAGCTGCTCTGAATCATCCCAACATCGTGGCGATTTTCGATGTAGGGGACCGCGACGAGGGACCGTTCCTGGTCTCGGAACTTTTGGAAGGCGAAAGCCTGCGAGCCGCGCTGGAACGCGGGCCATTGCCGCAGCGGAAGGCGATTGAATATGCGGTCCAGATAGCGAACGGCCTGGCAGCGGCGCACGACAAGGGAATCGTCCATCGAGATCTGAAGCCGGACAACATATTCGTCTGCCGCGACGGGCGCGTGAAGATTCTCGATTTTGGAGTTGCCAAGCTGGCCGCCGGCGGCAACGGCGAACCCGACGGCGCCACGTTGACGATTTCGCGGACGGCGGCGGGCGTCGTGGTAGGCACGGCGAGCTACATGGCGCCGGAGCAGGTGCGAAGCGAACCGGTGGATGCGCGGACCGATATGTTCGCTCTGGGCACCGTGCTGTTCGAGATGCTGACCGGCAAGCGCGCATTTCAACGCAATACCACCGCGGAAACGATGACGGCGATCCTGAAAGAAGATCCGCCGGAGATCACCGAGACCAAGCCTCCGATCACGCCCGGTCTCGAACGAATCATTCGACGTTGCATTGAAAAAGCCCCAGAGCGGCGATTCCAGTCGGCGAAGGATTTGGCGTTCGCGCTCGAATCACTATCGCAAACCTCCACGGCGAACAACACGGCGGCGAAGGCAGCCATTGCGAGCGCGAATGCGCGGTCGCGCGGGAAACAGATGGCGACTGCCTGCGCAATTGTGGTGGCGGCCGCAGCGTTGGTCGCCGCGGGATGGTGGTTTGCAGGAGCGCGCAGCGCGCCGGCGCCGCTGGAATATCAGCAGATTACGTTCCGCAGCGGGTACGTCGACAATGCACGGTTCGCTCCCGATGGCAGCGTTGTTTACAGCGCGACCTGGGACAGCTTACCAAACCACATCTACATTTCCCGCCCCGGCGACAGCGGCTCGACGGATTTGGGATTGAACAACGCCCAATTACTTTCGGTATCAAAAAACGGAGAGCTGGCCGTTCGACTCAACACTGTTGGGGGCCAAGGTTACTCCCGATGGGGGATCCTGGCGCGCGTTCCACTGGGCGGCGGGGCGCCGCGAGAGCTGCTGGACAATGTTCAGGATGCAGACTGGGCTGCGGACGGCGAAACAATGGCAATCGTCCGGTTCGTTCCGCAAAATCTCCATTGGCGCCTCGAATATCCGATCGGGAGAATCCTACTCGATAGCATTGACTGGATCAGTCAGCCGAGAATTTCTCCCGACGGAAAGCTGGTGGCGTTCGAGGATCACGAAAATTCAGATGGTGACGATGAAGGCTCCGTGGCAGTGATCGATCGCGACGGCCATGAGAGGAAACTGTCTTCGGGATGGTCATCGGTGGAGGGAGTTGAGTGGTCTCCTTCGGGTAAAGAAATCTGGTTTGCCGGTTCGGATAGCGGATCGGCGGACCAGTTGCGAGCCGTGACTCTGGGCGGCAAGCTGCGGAGTATTACCAATGTGCCCGGGGGATGTGGTTGCAGGATGCGCACAACTCTAAGGCACTGATGGTCACGCATCAGCAGCGAGTAAACATCCGGGGTATCGCGCCCGGCGGAAAAGAAGAACATGAGCTAGGGTGGCTCGGATGGTCAGTATTAAGAGCCCTCAGCAGGGATGGCACAGAGGTGCTTTTCGAGGAAGAGGCGGAAGGTGGCGGACCGAATTACACCGTATTTCTGCGGAACACGGATGGTTCGCCACCGGTGCGGATCGGAGAAGGGGTGGCCGGCGCGATTTCGCCCGATAACAAGTGGGTGATTACCATGCCGACGAAGTTCGGCGCCCTCAGTGTAGTTCCTACCGGCGCTGGGGAATCCCGTCAGTTGACCCACGACCGTATTAATTATACGGCGGTCGAGTATCTGCCGGACGGGAAGCAGCTGCTTGCAGCGGGAATTGAGCCGGGGCACGGAGCCCGTGATTATCTTATCGACGTCAGCACCGGAGATGCTAAGCCCTTAACACCAGAAGGAGTGGTGGGCCGTGTGCTTTCGCCCGACGGGCGTGAGATAGAAGTTACGGGGCCGGACGGAACTCCAGGAATTTGGTCGCTGGACGGAAACATGATGAAGCCGATTGCGGGCCTCGATTCTTCGAAATACACCGTGGTGGCATGGACGCCCGATCAATCTTCGTTGTACGTGACGCCGCGTGGGAGCCCGGGCGTGACCGCGAAGATCTATCGGTTCAATCTGGCCTCGGGGAAGATGGAGTTTTGGAAGGAGTTTGGAGCAAACCTGCCGGCGGGCGCCTCGCACGTTGACGCGCCCCTGCTTCCAGTTCAAGGCGACGGCTACGCCTACGTGTATTCGCAGATTTCCGCGGAAGCATACGTGGTTAGGGGATCGAAATAGAGTCCGCTGATTGCCGCCGCGTCTTCGCTACGCAACAGCCCTGAAAAGGTGATCAGGGTACCCCGTATTGTTGCTCCTACGCGCCAATGCTAGCCTGTAAGTGCCCACCTGGAGGTTCTTCCAATGCATTCTCTTCCAACGGTCCTGCATCTTTCTCCACAAGTGTGGCTGGGCATCGGCATCGGAGTCGTCGCGGAAATCATTTTGGTTTGGCTCGTGATGCATTTCGGCCGGCGCCGCCAAGTGGTGCTGGGCCGCTCACAAACGACCGAGATAATCGCTTATCAGCTGGAGCGTATTGCCGACATACTCGATCGCAAAACGATCGTGCCCGCCGCCCACGAACCGCTCCGCGCTCCTGGATCAGAGCCGATGCGCGACGTACCGGTTACGGCGGTGGAACAGCGGCGGGCCGAGCGCGAAGCCAACGCGTTGTCGATATTCGGGCGCTGACGCCGGTCGGTTGTAGCGCCAGTTAAATCCCCCCTCACGTTTGGACTATCCAAGCCGGCCCGTTGGTGTGCTCAAGCCCTGCCGTGTCCGAAGTGAATCCCAACGCAACGCTATGACAAAACGAAGGCGTGTGAGTTAGCATGGCGGCGGAGAATCGCCACACGGCTCGATCCAGCGGGAGGGCGAGATGTCCAACAAGATCAAAATCCGGGTGGACGGGCGGATGCGCGAAGTGACCTCGCCGCCCGACACGCCGCTGCTCTATGTATTGACGGACGAGTTGGCGGTGCAAGGGCCGCGGTTCGGCTGCGGCTTGGCGCAATGCGGATCGTGCTCGGTGCTCGTCGACAGCTCAGAGATTCGCTCTTGCGTGACGCCGCTGTCAGCGGTGGCAGCGAAGTCGGTGACAACACTCGAAGGCTTGCCCGCGTGGTACGCAAAACAGGAGAAGCTGGCCAAGGCGCCCGCGCTTCATCCCGTCCAACAGGCGATCATCGACGAGCAGGCAGCGCAGTGCGGCTACTGCTACAACGGCATGATCATTCAGGCCGCGGACCTGCTTTCGAAAAATCACCAGCCAAGCGAGGCGCAAATCCGCGAGGCGATGAACGGGCACTTGTGCCGCTGCGGCACGTATCCGCGCATGATCAAAGCGATCCAGCGCGCGGCAGGAGTGATGCAGGCAGCAAGAATCGACGAGCGTAATGCGACCGGCGCTCCAGAGGTTGCGCAAGCGGCCGGCGAAATCGAGACGGCGGACGTGCGGCTTCCGCAGAGTTCGGGGATGACGCGATGAGCGCCTCGAAGCGGGCACTTTCATCGTTGCTTCCGCGGCGCGACTTTCTGAAGGCGGGCGGCGCTCTGGTGATTGGCTTCAGCAGCGCGGGCTTCTTCGCCGACGCGATTGCGGCGCAGGCGCCGCTGGCAGGAGCGCGCGGGGCGACAGCCGGTCCGCCTGATCCCAAGCAGATCGACACATGGCTTGCCGTTCATCAAGACAACACCGCAACTGTGTATATCGGCTACGTGGAGTTGGGCCAGGGCTCGACGACATCGTTGCTACAAGTGTCCGGCGAAGAACTCGACCTCGACATGAGTCAGATGAGCACGGTGCGGCTCGACACCAATATCACGCCGAACCAGGGTGGCACGTATTCGAGCTCATCGATTGCGCGCGGCAGCCCGGCGATTCGTCAAGCGGCGGCGGAGGCAAGGCAGGCGCTGCTGGAGATGGCGTCGAAGAAATTGGATGCACCGGTGGAGAGTTTGGCGGTCGATAAGGGCGTTGTGTCAACGAGGATGAGCACGAAGACCGTGACCTACGGCGAACTCGTGGGCGACAGACGCTTCGATCTTCCGGTTACCGGGAAGGCGCCGCTGAAGCCCCGTTCGGAATACAAGCTCGTTGGCACGCGGCCGGTGCGCAACGATATTCCGGACAAGGTGAGCGGCAAGTACGTCTACCTGCAATATGTGCGACTACCCGGAATGCTGCATGGTCGCGTGGTGCGCCCGCGCGGCCAAGGCGGCTATGGAGCGGGGGTAAAGGTGGCGACTCTCGACGAAAATTCGGTTTCGCACATTGCCGGTGCGCGAGTGGTGCGCAAGGCAGATTTTGTCGGCGTGGTCGCGGAACGCGAATGGGACGCGGTTCGCGCGGCCCGCGATTTGAAAATCAATTGGGACATGCCCGCCGTGTTGCCCGGAAGCGACCGCGTTTACGAGTCGATGCGCGCGGAGCAGACCACGGACCGCGTAGTGCTCGAGCGCGGCGACGTGGGCGCGGCATTCGGCGCCGCAGCGCACGTTGCGTCCGGGAAATATCATGGGCCGTATCAGGCGCACGCCGGTTTTGGACCCAATGGAGCCCTAGCCGACGTGACCTCGGATTCCGCGCTGGTGATTTGCTCATCGCAAGACGTGTACTCGACGCGCCGAACGCTTGCGGGCGTGCTGGGAATGCCCGAGACGAAAGTGCGCGTGCAGTATTACGAAGGATCGGGTACGTACGGGCACAGTTGCTATGACGATGTGGCTCAGGCCGCGGCGCTTCTTTCGCAACTCGCCGGCAAGCCGGTGCGCCTGCAATTCATGCGTTGGGACGAGCACGGTTGGGACAACTACGGCCCGGCGCACGTGGGAGAAATTCGCGCGGCGGCGGACGCGAGCGGTAAAATCGTGGCGTATCAATATGACGGCTGGCATCACAACTGGTGCGCCGTGGAAACTTCCGCGCAACTGGCGCTAGGGACGCCCGCCTCAACGTGGAGGCTGGGCGCGGCGCAGCAGGTAAATCCCAGCGATTGCGGCGGAATGTACGACATCGCAAACGTGCGCCTCGTGAACCACGAAGTGCCGGGGTTGAAATATCTGAAGGGCGGATGGCTGCGCTCGCCGCTCGATTTGTCGTTTTCGTTCGCGTCGGAGCAGACGATCG
>JASHRI010000153.1 GCA_030037435.1 Candidatus Acidiferrales bacterium
CCGTCAAATCCCGATTAAACGGCGTACCAGGACGGTACATGTAACGCGCTAACCGGACATGTGGGTGCGAGGAGGAACTTGTCGGTCATCCGACTTATCAGGACTTAACGCACCTCGCTGTGATAGCTTCGCCAATATGAAGCATTTCAAGACGCTGGTTGCTGATCGTTGTAACCACCTAGCATGACCCGTACTCGTTGAAGGAATGTGGCACCAGGTTTTTTCAAAGGAGCCTTTCGATGCGAACCGCGTCGTTATGCATTGCGGCGATCTTAGCGTTGGCAGGGTTCGCCTCCCCGGCCGTAACCCAGGAACCGGTTCACGTCGAATCCGGTTTAATCTCAGGTATCGCAGGCTCGGATCCCGCTGTCCGCGTTTTCCGGGGAATTCCGTACGCCGCGCCACCTGTCGGAGAACTGCGTTGGCGTGAGCCGCAACCCGCGCCACATTGGGACGGTGTTCGAAAAGCCGATCAATTCGGGGCGATTTGTATGCAGCCGGCATTCCGGGGCGCGCGAGCCGCGGCAAATCCGCCCAAAATGAGCGAGGACTGCCTGTTCCTCAACGTTTGGACCGCGGCCGCTTCGGCCAGCGAGCGGCGGCCGGTCATGGTCTGGATTCATCCCGGTGGCTATCAAACCGGCTCCGGATCGGCTCCAGGCTACGACGGAGAAGCGCTGGCCAAGAAGGGCGTGGTGCTCGTCACCATCAACTACCGCCTAGGCGTGTTTGGATTCTTCTCGCATCCGGAGTTGACCAAGGAATCCGAGCATCACGCGTCGGGCAATTACGGATTCATGGACCAGGTCGCCGCGCTGCAATGGATCCAGAAGAACATTGCCGCATTTGGCGGCGACCCGCAGCGCGTCACCGTTTTCGGCGATTCGGCCGGATCAGCCAGCATTGCCAATCTCATGGGATCGCCGCGCGCGAAAGGGCTCTTCCAGCGCGCGTCCGGCGAAAGCGGCGCTTGGATGGGTCTTTCTCTCGCACCCATGCGAACACTCGCGGAGGCGGAACAGGCTGGCGTGAAAATGGCTGAGGAGCTGCACGCCCAAAGCCTGGAAGACCTGCGCGCGATGTCGGCGGAAGATTTGCTCAAGGGCGGCCGCGGTGGCGGGCCCGTGATCGATGGATGGTTTCTTCCCGAAGATGTCGGAACGATATTCGCCGAGGGCAAGCAGAATGATGTGCCGTTAATCAGCGGATCGAACAAGGACGAAGGAACATTCTTTCTTCAACCCACCACGGCCGAGAAGTTCATCGAGCGTTCGCGAGCGCGTTTCGGCGATCAGGCGGACGCATTTCTGAAGCTCTATCCGGCGGACTCGGATGAGGAAGCGAACGCGTCGCAACTTGCCGCGTTTCGCGATGAACTGGCGTTTGTGATGCGCATTTGGGCGCGCGCGCAGGCCAAGACAGGGCATTCGAAAGTATTTCTCTATTACTTCACGCACGAGCCTCCTCCGCCCCCTGGCTCGACGTCTCGCGGTGGCTTTGGTTCAGGCGCTACTCACGGGTCCGAAGCCCAGTATATTTTCCAAAACCTGCTCCCGCCCCGCGCGTGGACGGACCTCGATCGTCAAGTTTCAGACACGCTCTCGTCGTATTGGGTTAACTTCGCGACGAACGGCGACCCAAACGGTAAGGGGCTGGCGAAGTGGCCGGCCTTTAACGACGAAAAGAGCGATCGGCCGATGGTCTTGGGCGATCGAGCCGAACTTGGGCCAGCACCGAATCGCGCGCAGCTCGCGTTTTTCGAACAGCTTTACGAGAAAGAACGCGGAAGCGAGCACTGAGCCCGTCTAACGCTCAGCGATTCTGTCACTTTACGGTCAAAGTTTGGTCCTGCGACCAACATGTCCGGTTATCCGACTACTCGTCCACTCTGTCGGGAAAATGCGATAAGTTCTCCCACGCTGAGCCCCTTTGGAGCCATCTGGCACGGGACCCGACGCGTGTGTTTGAGGCCGGAACCGCCGGGCATCAGTGCTTTAACGGGCATGGCGGGTTCTTGAAACGCTCAAGCAGCGTAAAAATCGGAATAGACCGAACCGGTCACAAGGTCTCCATACTTGGCCCACCTGGGTTTTAGCTCGTGCAGCTCCGTCTTGGAAGTAAAGTATGGCCATTCGTATGGCCATGTCCTGACGCCTACCTGAAGCACATAGCTGCCTTTTGTCAGCAACGTGCTCGTGGCTCTAGTAGCGCCATTAGTGCCAATTACGGCCGACTGGACCACAGTTTCAAAGCTTTCCTCCGGAGCCAAGAGAACGAATAGTTTGGGATCGTCCAGTTTGAACTTGTCCTGTTATCCGACTTACCGAGACCTAGGCCCTCAAAGGGCTGAAAATCATCTCGAGTCGGGCACCCGCCGAACTCATCTGTTAGGCCTGACAGTAGTCAAAAGATCTGCACGTTACGATGATCAGCGAGGGATCCTTGACTCGAATCCCCGTGGCATCGCCGAGGAACAAAGTCATCCAATTGCAGCGAGACCCGCCGGGTTTCTACTACTGTCCAAGGAGATCTCGCAATGAAAACAAAGATGCTCTGCACAACGCCACTACTAATGGTTATCGCCTGCTGCTGTGCAGCAGGTACGGCAGAAGACGTTACCGTCCGACTGAGGACTGCTCAGGGGCAGGATGCTGGAACGGCCATAATTAGATCTGCCTCCCATGGCGTGATCGTGCAACTGAATGCAAAGAACCTTCCCGCAGGGGAGCACGGAATACATTTTCACCAGGATGCGAACTGCGATCTACCTGATTTCAAGACGGCTGGCCCTCACTTTAATCCGGACGGCAAAAAGCACGGACTGAAAAATCCTGAAGGGCACCACGCGGGGGACATGAGGAACCTCATTGTCGCTGCGAACGGCACGGCAAGGACGACCATAGTCGATAACGACGTCGACCTGGGAGACGATAGCCATTCCCTATTTAGCAATGGGGGTACTTCCTTGGTAATTCACGCAAAGCCGGATGACATGAAGACCGATCCGACAGGCAACTCCGGAGACCGGATCGCATGCGGCGTGATTACGAAGTAACAATCCTGCTTGCTTTTGACCGTCGAGCTGCCCTTGATTGAGAAGTCTTTCGGCTACTACTGTGGGCCGGAATCTATGGAGTGCCGCGTAACTTGCCCCCTCGGCTGCTCGAGACGATTGTCGTTGCGCTTCACCGAAGACAGCTTTGTCCATGATCAGGGAGAGTATCACCGTGGACAGGCCTTGAAGCCGCTCCTGATTCGCGGTTCGTCAGTATCATTGTTTGCCTTCGGCTATTCGCAAGAGCGCGAACGCGATCGACATCAAGATCACAATCAGCCCCGTCACGAGGACTAATCGGTCGGCAAGCAAACGGCGCATTCGACCTCCCTAGACGAAACTATAACGCTCGGAATGATACTTCGACTGTGGTACGTGCATCTCTCCCAGCGCCTTTTCAATCGCATCCATCATTACGTTCGGCCCGCAGATGAAGTACTCATGCTCGCCATAGGGCGGCCGCAGATGGCGCTTGAACACCTCGGCGGTGATGAAGCCCCGCTCACCCGTCCAGCCATCCGATGGATCTGTTAGTACGTAGACGACGGTCAGATTGAGCCGAGCCTTCAGCGCTTCCAACTCCTCACGGAAGGTAATCGACTCCCAGTCCTCGTTGCCGTAGAGCAGGGTCACGGGTCGCGTGTCACGGCGGTCGGCGAGCGTGCGGATCATGCTGATCATCGGCGTGATGCCGATCCCTCCGGCGATCAACACGTGCATGTCTGCCGGATTGCCAATGGTGAACGCGCCGTATGGTCCATCCAGATAGACTCGTTTCCCCACCGGCACCTTCTGAATCTCGCTCGTGAAGTCTCCCAGATTCCGGATCGTCATCTCGACGCTCCCGTCGGTAACTGCGGCGCTCGAGGCGAACGAGAACGGGTGCCCTGTAATCTTGAAGGGACTTCCCCATACAGTCAGCCAGGCGAACTGGCCAGGGCTGAAGCGAAAACCGGGGTGACCATCAGGGTGCATCACCAATGTCGATGTATCGCCACGTTCCTTACGCACTTCGGAAATGCGGTACGGCCGGCGCAACATAAACAGCGGCTTCGCGACGCGCACGTAAAGGAGCAGTCCGATCCAGAAGATCGCCAGGGCGATCCACAGTACCCGCTTCCTAGTGTCGGTAAGGTAGAAACCCCACCCCAGCATATGCAGGAGTCCAGCCGTGACGGCGATAATCGAAAGCAGGATATGGGTTAGGTGCCACGTCTCGTACCTGATCTTCAACTTCTCGCGCCACAGTGCCATTACGACTAGCGCAACCAATGAATAAACCGACAGAGCGGCGAAGCGGGCGCGCCATGGCGCCCGGATGGAATTGAGCAGCGCGACCAACTCCGGCCGGACGGCGAACAAAATGAGCGGGTGTGCCACCACCAGACCAACCCCTAGCAGCGAGATCTGGCGGTGGAAATGATAGATAACATCCTCGCCCCACGGTTCGGTGACGTAACGGAAACGGGCCGTAAGGCCGAACTGCAGACCCATTATCGCCAGGCCGGCATAGCCGATGGCGGCCGAGAACTCGGTCCAGAAATCTCGCGGCGGCGGCAATGAACCCGTAAGGAGCACGAACAGGGGGGCAAGAACGAAGAACAAATAAAGAAAAATCCAAACCGTCCCCCGCACCTTATAGCTATACGGAAGCATCGATTCGCCCCGCTCTCAATACGTATGTACTCGTCCGAACAAGCTGCAAACCTTCACGGGTGCCGAATTGACGACATAGTCGTGAAGTACGCCCTCGTATGAAAGGCTTACAGCCCAAGTCCTAGGTTAGTCTCCGTACTGATTTAAGAAGATGTGCTAGGCTCCGTCCTACTGAGAGAAGTAACAGGCGTGAGTTTTTCAGCGAAACGGGTTCATGCCCCGATTAACGCGCTAACGGAAAAGTGAACGGAATGGCCAGGGTATCCCGGACCTGTATCCCTACTTTAGTTATGCTCCCCAACCGACCCCGCCTGCCGGACGTCATCCTGCAAGAACTTCAGGAACTCCGCTGGATGCGTCCACATCACGAAATGCCCTGCGTTGGGCACAATGCTGAAGTTCTTCATCGGGGCCTGAATTTTCGAAAAATAATCCGACACCAGGCTCGTTGGCGTCACGTTGTCGTTCTCGCCCTGTATGAAAAACACCGGAACCGAAAATTTGGTATCCGTATCGCGCACGTCGGGCATTTTATTCACGATTTCATCCAGCTTCACCTCGTCTGTCCTCAGTGCCTCGTACCAGCCATGCGCCTCGCCGATCGACAAGCTTGGCGAAAAGACCAGCAAGCCCTGCATGCGCTTGATTGCCGCGACATCGTCCGCCGGCCAGAACGGATTTCGGCAGCAATCCTCAAACTCCCCGTATTTTTCCAACGTGGGATATGGCGGAGGGCCTACCTGCTTGAGCGCCGCCAGCATTTTGTCATCGTGGCTCGCTGTCGCGTGGCTCAACGCAGATTGGTACAGCACCTCCTGCGTACCAGCCATGCCCACAATCTGTCCCGTGCCGACGAACGCCGTGAACAGGTCCGGCCTCTTCTTGATCATGCGTATTCCGACCAGCCCGCCCCAATCCTGCCCAACCAAAATGATCTTCGGCTGATGCAGTTCGTTCTCAACGTATTCAGCAACGGCGATCCCATCATTTGCCGTACCATCCAGCGAGAGCGTCGGCTGGTGATCGTCCGCCTTGATGTACGTCATTCCCGCGCCCGGCTGGTCCCACTGAACGAACACGTAGTCCTTCTCGAACGGCAGATAAAGCTCCGCAAACGGCGAATTCGCTTCGGCAGGCCCTCCATGCAAGAAAAGAATCACCGGATTGCTGCGATTCTGTCCACGAATGGTGATCCATTCCTGCGCGCCGCTCACGTCGATGTATTTTGCTTCATCAATTCCATTCGACGAAGTGATTCTGAGTCTGTTCGCAATCCGATGTTGGATTACGGCGCGGTACGCCACCGCCGCGATGGTCACCAGCACGATCAGCGCAACGAGCCCCAGAACAATCCTACGCACGATTTTCACTCTTCGCTCCGTTCGTCGAACTGTGTGAATTTCAATGGCGGTTCGTAGGCGCGCCAACCGCTACGTCGAGAGCGCCCGGTCGATTGCGCGACGCAGGGAGCGCCAGATAAATGTTGCGAATGTATGTCACATCAATCGAAGCCTGTCAAACTGTCCACCGGCCTTCGTTCTTGCATTCGCATCGCATCTTGCTATGCTACTTCTGGCTTTGTGTACGGCTTGCTGAACGCCGAAACAAGGGCGGCAGCCGGAAAGGGAAGGGCATCACGGGATGGATGGCATGATGGAAGTGAGCGGGGGTGCAACGGCCTCGCAGCGTGTGCTTCGCCAGGCCCAACGGAGGCTTCCCGCCCCAAGTTCTAATCGCCAAACCATTCGAATAGAACCTTCGCTATCTTCAACAAAACAAAGCCTGGTAGAAATTTCTAATCGCCAAAATCCCGCAGCCCGCCTCGCCCCGCTCTTGACCCCCTCAAGTTCCGCCGTTATTCTGGCGTTTTGGGACCGAAATCATGCGCGTCTATCTTGATTACAACGCAACCACTCCCGTCGACCCCGCGGTCGTCGAGGCGATGGTGCGCTGCTTCACTGAAAATTTCGGCAATGCGGGCTCCGTTCACACTCCGGGACAGCAGGCACGCGCCGCTGTCGATTCCGCGCGCGAATCGGTGGCTGCGCTGATCAACGCTAAGTCGAGCGAGATCGTGTTCACGAGCGGCGGCACCGAGGCGGACAATCTGGCGATTTTCGGCGCCGTCGCCGCTTCGCCTAAGCCGCGCAAGCATGTGATCACCACGGCCATCGATCATCACGCCGTGCTGCACACCTGCCAGGAACTCGAAAGCCATGGCGTCGAGGTCACCTACCTTCCGGTGAGCCGCGATCCGAATTCGCGCGGCATCGTCGATCCAGACGACGTTCGTCGCGCCCTGCGTCCCGAAACCGTGCTGGTTACCGTGATGCACGCCAACAACGAGCTCGGCACGATTCAGCCCATCGCGGAAATCGGCCGCATCGCGCGCGAAGCGGGCGTTTGTTTTCATTGCGACGCGGTACAGTCTGCCGGAAAAGTTCCGCTCGACGTGAATCGCCTTGGCGCGGATTTGCTGTCGATTTCCGCGCACAAGTTCTGCGGGCCGAAGGGAGTCGGCGCGCTCTATGTTCGCACCGGCACGCGCATCGTGCCGCGCTTTCGCGGAGGCCATGCCGAGCGCGACCGCCGTCCAGGCACGGAAAATGTTCCTGGAATCGTAGGCATCGGCAAGGCAGCAGAACTTGCGCGCGTAAAGCTGCCAGAAGATTCGGCGCGAATTTCATCGCTGCGCGACCGACTGGAGATGACGCTCTGCGAGCGCATCTCCGGCGCGCAAGTGAATGGAGACCGCGCGCGCCGCGTGCCCAATACCTCAAATCTCACGTTTCGCGGTGCGGGTGGCGAAGCGATGCTGATCGCTCTCGACTTGCAGGGCGTCGCGTGCTCCACCGGCGCGGCGTGCTCTTCCGGTTCCACGGAGCCATCGCACGTTCTTCTCGCCGCGGGCCTTTCGCACGACGATGCGCGCTCGAGCCTGCGATTCAGCCTCGGTCGCCCGACGACCGCCGAAGAAATCGACTACGCCATCGCCGCAATCCCGTCCGTCATCGAGCGCATTCGCGCGATTTCTCCGCGCACCACTGCCGCTGCGGTTCCCGTGCAATGAGCTGCCTGGATCGCGAAATGTCCTCTCTTACCTCAACCGGGTCGCTTAGCGGTGTGCAACAGAAGGTCGAATCTGCGCCGATCACTGAAAGCGTGGTCGCGGTGGCCATGTCCGGAGGCGTCGATAGCTCCACGGTGGCGGCGATTCTTCACGATCGCGGGCAGTCGATTGTCGGACTCACAATGCAACTCTGGAATCAGCGTCGATTGCCGCAGCTTCAGGGCGATGGACCCGCGCCGCATCGCTGCTGCTCCCTCGATGATGTCTACGACGCGCGCCGCGTCGCGGAGCATCTGGGCATTCCGTTTTACGTGATCAATTTCGAGCGGGCATTCGAGCAAACGGTGATTCGACCGTTCGTCCACGACTATCTTTCGGGCCGTACTCCAATTCCATGCGCGAACTGCAACAACCAGGTGAAGTTTGCCGAGCTGTTGGTGACCGCGCGGCAGATTGGAGCGGAGCGAATTGCCACGGGCCATTACGCCCGCGTGCGTTACAACGACGCGACGGGACGCTATGAGCTGCTTCGAGCGGTGGACGAAACCAAAGACCAATCCTATTTTCTTTTTGGTTTGACGCAAGAGCAGCTTGCGCGGTCGGAATTCCCGCTTGGCGAGCTCACCAAACAGGAAGTTCGTTCGATTGCTCGGCGGCTAGGCGTGCCGGTGGCGGAGAAGCCGGAGAGCCAGGAAATTTGCTTTGTACCATCGGGCAGTTACGTGCGGTTTATCGAGGGCTATTTGCGAGAGCAGGGAACCGAACTGCCGAGCGAGTCAGGCGAAATCGTTTCCACTTCCGGCGAGGTGATTGGACGTCACAATGGTTTGCACCAGTTCACAGTGGGCCAGCGGCGCGGTCTTGGTTTTGCCGCGGGACGTCCGATGTACGTGGTGGCGCTCGATCGCCTAAACAATCGCCTGGTGGTCGGCGAAGATAGCGACCTTCGCCGCTCGGTATGCCACGTCAGGGACGTGAACTGGATTCCGTTCGCCACACCGGAGCGGCCCGTGGAAGCGATGGTCCGCATTCGCAATCGGCACGAGCCGGCTGCGGCTACGGTCACTTCAATCGACGCTTCGACTGCCGTCGTTTCTTTCCGCGAGGCGCAGCGCGCGATCACGCCGGGGCAAGCCGCGGTCTTTTATTCAGGCGAAATGGTTCTCGGTGGGGGATGGATTCGTGCTGAAGACACCTCAAGCGCGGCGAGAGCGTCGATCGCACCGCTGAGCGTCAAATGAACAGTTCTTCGTCCTGAGTGGTTGGGTCGGATTGAGAACGCCGCTTGCTGTCCCCGCGCATGAAGTCTAGTCCAGCTTTGATTCCCTTCATAATCGCGGAGGCTTGATGGAGCGGCTGCCACATCTTTGTGCGGAACGTTGAGCCGGCTTCTTCTATCACTTCGAGTGTTCCGGTGAGAATGTGATCCGCGCGTACGATCTGGACGCGGAGCCGGTCGACCGCGTCGGTGAAGACGCGGTCCACTTTCTGCGCCTGGTTGCGAGCGAGCATCGTCAGCTCGGCAGCGTCGCCCATGATGCTGGCGATGCGGTCTTCGGAATTGTCGAGGATGGATTTGACGCGTAAAAGGATGGGATCCACGCTTGCTTGCAGGTCCGTCACGACACGCGTCAGTTTGCGCATGGCGACACGCATCTGCAAAAACATCGCGCCGAGGATCGCCATCTGAAGAACGATGGCAATCGCCGCGATCACGATGAAAGCTGCGACCCAGCCTGACATAGAGGGCCTCCGGGTTTAGGAAATCTTAGCTTCTCGCTTATAGGTTTCCTTACCGACGTCGACCGCGGAAGTAAGGGCGTCCTTCTGCCTCGACATAATCTCCTTGCTGCGCTCGATCAAATCTTCCGCGCGCTCGCGGAGTTCACGCGCTTTTTTCTGCGCGAATTCACGGCCTTCATCGGCCTTGCCGGAAAGATAGTCCCGGGTTTCTTCTCCGGATTTGGGTGCGAAAAGGATCCCGACCAGGGCGCCAATGCCCAGGCCAACGAAGAAAACACTCACTTTGGAACCGACGTTGTCAGTCATGCCGCACCTCCAGAGCTCGACAGTAGCACAAGGGTCAGAGGTCAGGCAAGCCGGTGAAGGCCGTAGCAACAGACAGGCCAACGTTCGACAGCAATACCGGCTGCGACAATCAAGCGCGACGCACAAATCGCGCGTAATAGAGCACTCCCGCGACGGTCTTGGAATCGCGGATTCGGCCAGTGCGAATCCAGCGCTCGGCTTCGGCGAGAGTCACAATTTTCTGGGTAATTCTCTCGTCGTCCTCGGGGCGAGGCTTGCCTTTGGTCAGGCCTTCGGCCAGGAAAAGATCCATTCGCTCGCTTAGCAGGCCGGGCGAGGGAAACACGTCCAAAAGCTTGCGCATGCTGCGGGCGCTATAGCCGGTTTCTTCCTGCAATTCGCGCCTTGCGCCGAAAACGGGACTTTCGCCGGGTTCCTTGTGTCCCGCGACGAGTTCCCAAAGCGATTGGCGGGCGGCATAGCGATATTGCCGGATCAAAAGGATGTGTCCATCTGCGAACACGGGCAGCACCACGACCGAACCGGGATGCACCACGATCTCTCGGATCGCTTGGATGCCACTCGGCTCGATCACGCGGTCCTGCTGCACGGTGAATACTCGCCCGCGGCACCACTCTTTGCTGCTGACCACCCGCACTCGCTCAGACGCTTGCTTCCGTTTCGCCACGTTCACTCCTTGTTGTGCGTTCTTCGTTTGAGGCAGCGGCAATTCTACCTTACGCGCGGGAGCGGCTCTGGGAGTTTTGATGGCCAGGACGGAGATTCGCAGCGTTTTGCTATACTCTGCCGCGGATTATCGCATGCCGATCAACACCGTAATCGTCGATGACGAACGGCCCGCGCGCGACGAACTCGCCTATCTTTTAAAGTCGTTTCCCGACATCAACGTGGTGGCACAAGGCAAGAACGGGCTCGATGCAATCGCTTTGATCAGGGAGCATGATCCGGATCTCGTTTTTTTGGACGTGGAGATGCCAGGGTTGGACGGCATCGGCGTGATCAAACGGCTGGTGGAACGCAGGATGCGGTTGCCCCAGATCGTTTTCGCGACGGCATACGATCATTACGCAGTGCAGGCCTTCGAAGTGAACGCCATCGATTACGTGTTGAAACCATTCGACAAGGGACGCATTGCAAAAGCCGTTCAGCGCGCCAAGAAATCGATGCTTAACCAGGCCTCACCGGTGGACCGGCTGGAAACGCTGATGGGGCAGCTTGGCGCACATGCCGCGCCACGGACTGCGACGCACCCCGTGAAACTGCTGGTGAAATCGCAGTCGCGCATGATCCTGATCGATGCGGAAGACATGATCTACGCGTCGATTCAAGACGGATCGATCACGATTTTCGGGCGAGAGGTGGAGGGAGTGTCGAATTACCGAACGGTCGAGGAACTGATGGAGACGCTAGACCCGGCGGTCTTCTGGCGTCCTCATCGGTCATATCTGGTGAACATCAACCACATCAAGGAAGTTGTTCCATGGTTCAAGTCGACGTTCGTGCTGAAGATGAACGACAAGCGCGCGAGCGAAATTCCGGTCTCTCGCGCGCAGACCAAGCGGCTGCGCGAACTGCTGAAATTGTAGCCGGAGCGCTCGACCGCACATTCAAGCTGACCGCAGGGTAGACGGACAAGCGAGGCGATCCAAGAAAGGCAAAAAGGCACGAGGGCAGCCGACTCGATGGCGCCGGGAGCGCCGATTTGCGGAAGTCTGCCAGCCGTGTGACAATGCAGGTATGAGAACCCGAATCCTGTTTTTTGCAACGATTTTGGCGGTGAGCTTGGCGCTCGGAATGAATGTTGAGGCGCAGCAGACGCCGGCGACCAGCAGCGCGCCGTCTACGGCGAAAAGCAAGCCGGCGACAACGACATCGCAGACCGCACAAAAGCCAGCGAGCAAGACACCGGCTGAGATGACAACCAAGCAGAAGGAAAGCTATGCCTTGGGGATGAACATCGCCCGAGGCCTGCAGAAGCAGTCGGTGGACGTGGACCCGGCGAGCGTGGCGCGCGGAATACAGGATTCGTTTGGCACCGGGAAGCCACGGCTGACCGATGAAGAAGCGGCGGCGGCATTGGCCGAGTTACAAGCCGACGTGAAGCAGAAGGAGGACGCGGAAGCGGCGGCGCAGGGGGAGAAGAATATGAAGGAAGGCGCGGCATTTCTGGCGGAGAACAAAACCAAGGATGGAGTGGTCACTCTGCCGAGCGGGCTTCAGTACAAAATCTTGACCCCCGGCACGGGCCCTAAGCCGGCGGCCAGCGACACGGTGGTTTGCAATTATCGCGGAACGTTTCTTGATGGCTCGGAGTTCGACAGTTCTTACAAGCGCGGCCAACCGGCGACATTTGCCGTGGACCACGTGATCAAGGGCTGGACGGAGGCTCTGCAACTGATGCCGGTCGGGTCGAAGTGGCAGCTGTGGATTCCGTCAGATTTGGCATATGGACCGCGCGGTGCTGGCGGGGTGATCGGTCCTAACGCAACGCTGGTTTTCGAAGTGGAATTGATTTCGATCAAGGGAAATCAAGGACAGCCGGGCGCAACCGGAGACCATGGGCCGTAGAAACGGCTTACGCGTTACGGTGTACTGCTCCCAGATATGCTAGCATCGGCTGGAGATTTTCGCGTATCGCGATTCCCAGGCTCCGGAGACACCCGCTAGAGTGGCGAAGCCCAAACGTAAGCGAGTGCTGAGCGGCATGAGGCCCACGGGCCGCCTTCATTTGGGCCACTACTTCGGCGCCCTTCAGAATTGGCTGAAACTCCAAGACGAATATGAGTGCTTTTTCTGCGTGGTAGATTGGCACGCGCTGACGACCCACTACGAAGACACTTCCTCGATTGCCGAAAATACCTTGCAAGTGGCGACCGATTGGCTGGCCGTGGGACTTGATCCGGCCAAGGCGACACTTTTCGTCCAATCAAGCATTTTGGAGCACGCGGAACTGCACGTACTGCTTTCGATGATCACGCCGCTGTCGTGGCTGGAGCGCGTGCCGACGTACAAAGAGCAGATCGAGAACTTGAAGGATCGAGATCTTGGTACGTACGGTTTTCTGGGCTATCCGGTGCTGCAGGCATCGGACATCACTATGTATGACGCCGATTTTGTTCCGGTGGGTGAAGATCAGGTGCCGCACGTGGAGCTGACGCGGGAGATTGTACGGCGGTTCGATACTCATTTTGGTTTTCAGGTGAAGGATGCACTGTCGAACGACCGAGCGACGCTCGAACGAGTGGCGAGGAATGCGGAGCTGACGCCTCCACAAAATGGGGAGCCGAAGGTCGATATCGCCGCAGAATATCGCGCGCTCTTCCGAAAACGCGCTGCGGAAATCGGAAGCGCGAACTTCTTGGAACGGGTTGGCAAGGACAAGAAATTCTTCCGCATCGAGCAGGTGCTACACGAACCGCATCATTTGCTGACCGAGACGCCGCGGCTGCCGGGGACGGACGGCCGGCGAATGGCGAAGAGCTACGGGAATGCGATTTGGCTGAGCGACACGCCCGACGAAGTTCGCAACAAAGTGCGGAATATGATGACGGACCCGCAACGGCAGCGGCGCACCGACCCGGGGCGGCCGGAGGTTTGTCCCGTATTCGCGTATCACAAGTTATTTTCGACTCCTGCGAATGGCGCGGGCGAGGATACCGTCGCACGGATTGATCGCGAATGCCGCACGGCGGCAATTGGCTGCGTGGACTGCAAGAAGCTGATGGCCGAAAGCCTGGTGACATGGATCGAGCCGATTCAGGAAAAACGGCGAAAATTTGAGGCAGAGCCACAACAGGTTTGGGATATCCTCGACGCCGGCGGAAAGAAGGCGCACGCGGCTGCGAAGCGGACGATGAGACGGGTACGGAACGCGATTTTCGAATGGGATGAGGTGAGGAAGTCCGGCAAAGGAAATTAAGATGGCGTCACCCTATCGCATCAATTTGCCGATGTATGAAGGCCCGCTCGACCTGCTGCTGGATTTGATTCGCAAGCAGGAGATGGACATTCACAACATTCCCATCGCGAAGATCACCGAGCAGTATTTGGATTACCTTCACCATCTGGAAAAGCTCGACATCGACGTGTCCGCCGATTTTATCTACATGGCCGCGACGCTGATTCACATTAAATCGAAGATGCTGCTGCCGGCCGATCCGCTGGCGGGGCCGGAAGAATCGCAGGATCCGCGCGAAGAGCTGGTTCACCGGCTGCTGGAGCACGAAAAATTTAAGAACGCGGCGCAACTGCTGTACCAGAAGCAGCAGATCGAAGACCACGTGTGGTCGAAGCCGGACCGCGCGCTTTATACGGGCGACGCGGTGGAAGGCGAGCTGGTGGTGACGCTGGTGGACCTGGTGAAGACGCTGCAGCAGGTGCTGGAGCGGCGGAAGCAGATACCGAAATTCGAGCTGCGTCACGAAAGCGTGACGATCGCACAGATGATGGATCGATTGCGGCAGCGCCTGGCGGCGACGGATGAACCTGTGTCGCTGATCGAATTTTTCGAGGCGTGCCAATCGCGCCACGCGATGATCGTAGCGCTGCTGGCGGTGCTGGAGATGGTGCGGATGCAGGCGGTGACGCTGGTGCAATCGGAGCTTTTTGCGGACATTCGGCTGCAGAAGCACAAGATGTTTGACGCTGTGTTTGCGGGACCGGACGCGATGTCGAAAATCGAGGAGCAGTACTTGTGACCATGACTCCACAGGAACTTCAGGCCGCGCTTGAAGCGATTATTTATGCCGCGGATGAGCCGGCGACGCTCGATCAGATTGCGAATGCGCTGGGCGTGGAAAAGACCGAGGCCCGCGCGGCGCTCGATTTGCTGACAGCGGCGTACCAGACGGACGATCGCGGAATCGAAGTGCGCAAGGTGGCGGGCGGGTGGAAGTTCTACACCAAGCCGCAACACCACGACGTGGTGCGGAAATTTATCAAGAGTTTGCAGCCGCCGCTGCGATTGACGATGCCAGCGCTCGAAACGCTGGCGGTGATCGCTTACAAACAGCCGGTGACTGCTCCCGAAATCAATGAGATTCGCGGGGTGAATGTGGGAGGCGTGATCAAAACGCTGCTTGAAAAGCGGCTGATTACGACGGCCGGGCGCAAGGAAGTGATCGGGCGGCCGATCTTGTATCGCACGTCGAAGCAATTTCTGATGCGCTTCGGGCTGTCTGATCTCGAAGAGCTGCCGAGCTTGAAGGAGTTCGAGCAACTTGCACAGGCAGCGCTGGGCTCTGATGCGGGAATTGCGCCGATCGAGCCGGAGGCTGAGGCGCTGGCGACGGAGCCTGAGGCATCTGCCGTCAGTACGGCCGGCGAGGGGAGTGAATCCGGCGAGGCGGAAGAAATTCGCGCGTCAGGCGAAACGAACGATTTGGGGGAGCTCGGCGAGGATGCGCCGGCGTCTTCGGGTGAACCCGCAGAGAATTCGCGCGCGGCGTCTGCTGGTAATTCGGACAAGACGTAACGACTGCCTACCTGTTAGCGTCTGAATCGTGCAGATCAAGTAGAATCGGTATGATCGTTCGCATTTAGCGGCGGACCAGCTTGTGAGGTGCTTTCGGTGGATGCCGGGAAATGCTTAGCCATTCTGGCGGCGCTATTGGCGGCGGTCGTGGCACGGACGGCGCCGGCGCCAAGTCCGCAAAGCGAAGCTCCGAAACAAGCTGCTGCGCCCGCTGAGGGTCCATCTGCTCCAGCTCCTTCCGCGAACGCTGCCCTGCGAGCGAACACCAGGCTGATTACGGTAGATGTTGTGGTGACGGATTCTCACGGGGATTCCATCCACGGCTTGACGCGAGACGATTTTCAGATTTTTGACGGCCGCAACGGGCCGCAGCGGATTGCACGAATCGAATATATTGACAGATCGACTCCTCCAGCGACGCCAGCCAGGATTACACCGCCCGAGACGGCGCATGTGTACTCGAACCAACTTCTCTCGCGACTCACTATTCCGCCGACGGTACTGCTGCTCGATCCAGGCAGCATCGCGTTTCAGGATCAGGTTACGGCGCGCCTACAAGCGCTGGCGCTTTTGAAGCTGCTGCCCGCAGATACGCCCGTGGCGGTATTCGTGCTGCGGCGCGGTCTGTCGATGGAACAAACTTTTACAACGGATCGAGCCCTGCTACGCGCAGCCGTCAATCGATCGATGGCTATGTTGCCGAACGTGGTGAATCCCCAAAACGACACGAACAATCAGCAGAGCAATATAGAAGACAGTACCGCCGGTCAAGCCATGCGCGATTTCGAAAAACTGGAATATGCGGAGCAGACGACGATGGTCGTGAATCAAACGTCGGACGCAATGGTTCAGATTGCCAAGGATCTTTCCGGATATCCCGGGCAAAAAAATCTGATCTGGATTTCCGAAGCGTTTCCGCAGTGGATTGCGCCCGGGTCGGGCTTTGGACCGCATCAGGATGACGCGATGAGCAATCCGTTTCGTCAAACGTTTCAGGGGAGCGCGAATTACGGCGCGCAGATTCACTCCGATGCGGAGGCGCTGATTGACGCGCATGTGACGGTGTATCCAGTGGACGCACGAGGGCTGGAAGCGGCCGAGTTGTATTCGGCGTCGGGAAATCTGTTGGCGACCGACCCGATTTATGCCTCGAACCCGGCGGTCGCCGGCCCAGCGATGGGCGGCGAGCTGGTCCGCGAGGATGGAGATCGAATCTTTGCACAAGCCTCGATGGATCAGATCGCAGACGAGACGGGCGGAAAAGACTGCAAGAACACGAACGATCTTTCCGGTTGCGCCACTGCGGCGGTGAAAGCCGGAGCGTCGTACTACGAGCTTGATTACTATCCGCAGAATGTTCGGTGGGACGGAAGCTTTCACAAGATCACGATAAAAACGACGGCGCGTGGAGCGCATCTGCGGTACGCGGGCGGCTATTTCGCTGTCGATACGCTCGGAATCGCCAAGGAACGACCGCAGGAGTTCTTCGAGCAGGCATGCTCGTCGCTTTTGCCGGAGACTGCGATTGCATTGAGCGCGGAAACTCTAAGGCCAGCGAAGCCGGATGAGGGACGTTATCTGATTTCGAT
>JASHRI010000154.1 GCA_030037435.1 Candidatus Acidiferrales bacterium
GCGGGCCATTTCACGCCATGGACTTATCAGGCCGAAGGAATGCCGAAGAAAATGTCGCTGGTATTTCCCGGCGCTACGGGCGGCACCAACTGGGGCGGCGTTGCCTCCGATCCGACGGACGGATATGTGTTCACCAACACGCAGGATCAAGGGGCGATCGGCTGGATCGCGAAGAATCCCAGGTACAAGCCCGGCTCTGGCGGCCCCGAACTTCCCTACGACCGCGGCAGCCAGCCCGGCTTCCAGGGTGAATACGCCATCTTCTTCGCGCCCGCGAAAGACGCCAACGGCAAATCCCTCGGCAACTTGCCCTGCCAGAAACCGCCGTGGGAGCGCCTCAGCGCCGTGAACATCAATACCGGCGAAGTCGTCTGGCAAGTGCCGCTCGGCATCACCGAAGGTTTGCCGCCTGGGAAGCAAGACACCGGCCGCCCCGGCGCCTTCGCGGGACCGATTGCAACGGCGGGCGGCTTGGTCTTCATCGGCGCAACCAACGACAATCGCTTCCGCGCTTTCGATTCGCACACCGGCAAGGAACTCTGGTCGGTAAAACTTCCCTACACCGCCACCGCCGTGCCGATCACATACGAGGGAAAAAATGGCAAGCAGTACGTCGCCATCATGGACGCGAGCGGCGGCTCCGGCTCGGGCCAGGCCCTGATGGTTTTCGCCTTGCCCTAAGTGAATCGTGGGCGCCCGGCTTTGCCTAATAAACACGGGATTGCTTCCATTTATCGGGCAGTTAGTCGAATCTTAGGCAGATCAGGGGACTATCAGTGCCAAACATATCTACACCGTTGTTGGTCGGCAAAACCGACGGCGCATGCCAGGCGATTCCTTTGGATTCAGGTCTTTGAGTTCAGAGAACAGCCTGTCGTATGTCTTCTTCACGCGAGCCACTACTCCCCAGTATTCGTCATGGCTGATGTGAATGAAGAAATCGTTGCTACCATTGAGTACGACATAGGCATCCCAACCATACACAAAGCACGGCACTAAGAATGCAGTTAGGTCAACAAGTTCGTCATCTCTAAAGAAGTGGCCGCTCGCGGTTTGAAGTGAACGATTCTCACCGAAGCCTTGCCTCATCCTCTCGACCAGCCTCCACCCTGACTTTTCAAGTTGAGGGCTACCGATTGTTGAAAGGGTGATCCACAACGTGGCACCGTAAAATAGCGCCTCCTCGTTAATTCCCATCATTGCAGCGACCCTTGCGAAATAAGTGATTCTCAATGGGGCTTCGGGAAACTTCATCTCGAAGCAATTCGCACCAGGGTCTATGTAATATAAACTTGTGCCGTCCGCCCGTATGCCATGGTTCCATGCGTTATCAGCGATAAACTTCAGCACTTCGTCATCGGTGACGGCTTGCATCACGCCTCCTTCAGTGTTTTTTTCAAAGCATGATTATGCATAAACGAACGCGTGAAAACGAGCGTCCGAAATTCGGCGGGTAGCAGGCTCTTCGTCTGAGTCGGAATTGACACCGCATATCTGCTGACATATCGTTCAAATTCTGCGGACGGCGCCATCTACACCGTCTCGCAGGGGGCCATTTGACCGTCGCATCCCGCCATTCATTTGAACAGGTCGCTGCCTGCCGCGTTAGCGTGCTTCGCGGTGGCGCAGGAGATCCACTGCTGTTTCTGCATGGTGCGCGAGGCGCCGGCCGCTGGCTTCCTTTCATGGACCATCTCGCCGAAAAATTCGAAGTGATCGTGCCGGAACACCCTGGATTCGGCCTCTCGGATACGCCTGCCTGGCTCGACAATATCGGCGACGTCGCCTACTTCTATCTCGATTTCATCGAGGCGCTCAAACTGAAGAATATCCATCTCGTCGGCAGCTCCCTTGGCGGATGGATCGCCTCGGAGATAGCCATTCGCGATCAGCATCCATTTCGTACGCTCACTTTAGTCGCGCCTGCGGGAATTCACGTCAACGGCGCGCCAACCGCCGACATTTTTTTGTGGTCTCGCGAGGAACTCACCAGAAATCTTTTCTACAGTCAGGATTTGGCCGAAGCCGCGTTGAACTATCCAATGAGCGAAGAAGAACAAAACATCCAGCTGCGAAATAGCATCACCATGGCCAAGCTTGCCTGGCAGCCGCGCCTCCACGATCCCGATCTGAAGAAATGGCTTCATCGCGTTCACCTTGCCACGCTGATCCTTTGGGGCGACTCGGACCGCCTGATTCCGCCAGCGTATGGCCCCGCCTTCCAGTCACTGATTCCCGGTTCGCGTCTCGAAGTCATCCCTCAGTGCGGTCACCTGCCGCACATCGAGCGAACTGCCGAGTTTGTGTCGGCGGTCGGCAAGTTCATCGGGACTGCCCGCTCATGAAATTCTTCTTTTTCCATCTGATGCCCTACGCGGCGCTCGATCTTGCGGGAGCCGCAAAATACAAATCGGTCTCCGTCCTGCTGCCGAATTCTTTCTACGATCCGGTCCAGGGCCACGCGCTCTATACCCGCTACCTCGATGAAATGGAATACGCGGACCAGCTTGGATTCGACGGCGTCTGCGTGAACGAACATCATCAGACACCCTATGGCTTGATGCCTACGCCGGGCGTCACGGCCGGTGCATTAACGCAAAGAACCCGTCGCGCGAAAATCGCTGTCCTGGGACGCGCGCTGCCCCTGCTGAATAATCCGCTCACGGTCGCCGAAGAGTTCGCCATGCTCGACAACATCACCGGCGGGCGGTTGATCGCGGGACTCGTGCGCGGCATTGGAGCTGAATATCACGCATGGGGCGCTAATCCCGCTACCTCGCATGAGCGCTTCCACGAAGCGCATGATTTGATCCTGCGTGCGTGGACCGAAACCGGGCCATTCGCATTCGAGGGCAAGCACTACCAGTTCAATTACGTAAACCCATGGCCGCGCCCCTATCAGCAGCCGCATCCGCCCATCTGGATTCCTTCGCAGGGCAGCCGCGAAACGATTGAGTGGGCCTCCGATCCGAAGCGCAGATATGTCTACCTGCAAACCTTCAGCCCCGTGGCAGCCGTTGCCAAATATATGGCCATGTACAAAGAAGAAGCTGCCAAGCGCGGCTACGAAGCGGCTCCCACGCAGCTCGGATGGGCCGTGCCTGTTTACGTCGCCGAAACCGACGAACAGGCGTATCGCGAAGCGAAACCGCACATCGAAAATTTCTTCAACCGCTTCCTGCGCATGACGCCGGAAATGCTTCTGCCTCCCGGCTATTTGTCATACGAATCGATGAAGGGCGTGATGAAATCCAAGGCGTCCATTACCGGCGGCTCAAAGACGATCGACGACCTGCTCAAAAGCGGCATGTTTCTGTGCGGCAGCGCCGCCACCGTGCGCCAACAGATCGAAAATTACCAGAAGCAGATCGGCTTCGGATATCTCCTCACCATGTTGCAATTCGCCACATTGCCGCACGAGCTTACCAAGCGCAATTCCGAACTCTTCGCACGCGAAGTCATTCCGGGCCTCCGTCATTTGGCCGAAATACCAGCGCCAACAGGAGCAAAATGAACATCGGTTTGTGGGGGTAAGTAATCCTCTGAGCATAGGTAATCCTCAGAAGTTAAGTGCCGGGGATGGTATCATCCGCGATACGTCAACGGCGAGGGAAAAGGGCTTGTCGCGTGTTGCTCCAAGACGATTCATCGTTGGTCTTGCTTTGGTCGGACTAGCAATCACCGCCTTGATTTACGCGGCCAATTGTCTTTTGCCATACACCGAGACCGCGAGCCGAGGGGAGACTTTCATAGGAGTTATCTCGACCGTTCTTTGTCCGCCCGGTCTACTGATGGTTCCGTTCATTGATACCGAACCATTTACCGTTTCCGGAGCCGTGTTGTGGTTGATAGTCGGGCTGCTAAACTCCGCGCTTTACGCGACAATTGGAGCGGTGATCATGGGCGTTCGTCGGAAATCACACAAACCCTAATTCTGACGCTCGGGTGGCCTAGCCTTTGCTTTGCAGAGAATCACCTCCTTCCCAGATTGAGCTATTGAGAAAGATGGCCGGGCAGCGTACCTCCGCCCGCCTTAGGGCAGGAGCACACGTCGCCAGCCCTTGCTGTTGGTGACTGCAATGCAGGGCAGGATCCATAGAAGGCCTCCGCCGCTGGGAAGTACGGCGGCGGCGGTGCCTCAGTCGGTAGTATTTGATAAGGTCCGATTGGTACTGGAATCTGGACTGGAAAAACGATAGGTCCACCCGGTGGATTCAGCACGGCGGGTGGCTCAGCCTTGGATTCGTGCAGGCGGGTGGCCCAGCATTTGGCTTTCAGAAGTTAAGTGCCGGAGATGGTATCCTGCCTCCGCGCGCGGCTTACCGAGAAAAGTACGGGCGACCCGCCAGAGTTTTAGGATTGATTAACGCATTTGGCGCAGTCCAGATTCTCAGGCACGCCATACTGGGAGTAGCGTCTTGACGGACGGTGCGCTTGGTAACGATGGGAGAGCCATCAGGGCCTGGCGTTCGTACAGACGAAATAGGCTGGCGCTGTTGGCGCTCATTCTTGGCTGGATTCCCGCTGGTGATATCTCCAATCGAACGCAGGAACACCTGCATCTGGCGGGTGGCAGGCCCTTCGTCGGGGTTGGTGCGAGGATTATCGGAGCCGCTCGCGAAGATTGCGCACAACACCTTACTTAGTCCTCCCGCGCACATCAACGGGGTGCCGCACGCTTTGAACTGCAAGCGTGCGTTCTCGATGTTTGGTCGACTTTGCCGCGACTGGCTTCCATTCCGGATTCGGCGCGCATAGCACCGGCCCGCCCACCGAATAGAATCGATAACTGCTCCACGCCCACTGCCTTGGGTGATCGACCAATCCTCGCCGCACCGGATTGAAGTGCATGTAGTTCATCTTCTCGATTCTCTTCCGCGAACTCCATACGTTGAAATCATAAAATCGCCGCTGCCAGAATCGCGGATGCTTTAGTAGCCGCTCGTCCTCCCATAGCGACATCTGGCACCAAGAAGAATTTCTCCTTCGGCGCGGCCGCAAGGCCCGCGACACGCGCTGCTTCAACACCTGCATCACTAGGCTGGGCGTTCCCACATTGGGCTCGCTGATGAGAAGGTGGATATGCTCCGGCATAACCACATAACCGAGCAGTGCAAAGTCGTAGCGGTCGCGAACCTCGTTAAGAGTTTTCAAGAAGATATCGCGTCGCTGCTCGAAAGCGAAGAACGGCAGTCTTCGGTAGCAACTAAAAGTGATGAAGTGCAGGTGCCCCTCGCCGTATCGCCGCTCCAGCCGGTTTTTCTGGGAAGACGCAAGCACGCACCCTTATACCTCAAAGGGCGCGGCACCCTCACGGGTTAATCGGGAGCCTTTTGAAACGTGTTGTGCGAAGGCGACCGCCAGGCTTCAACGGAGCAAAGCGCTCTTGATTCCCAGATTAAACATGCGCCATAGTGCCGTTCAGACAAACTCGGAGGTCAAGTGCCTTGGTGGTACCATGTACTATGTTTCGAGTCGGCCACCCGCCGGCCGCCGTGCGCCAGCAGATCGAAAATTACCAGAAACAGATCGGCTTCGGATATCTGCTCACGATG
>JASHRI010000155.1 GCA_030037435.1 Candidatus Acidiferrales bacterium
GTCATCGATGCGGCGAACGGCTTCGCCGAGCAGGGCGTGAGCGGCCATGGGAGCGTACGTGGCGATTTTTCCCGGCTCCTCGATCGAGTGTACGTACTTACAAATCGCCGCGATGATTTCGTCCAGGCGGTCGATATACATTCCGGGCTTGGGTGTGAACACGCTGGGCAGCCCGGACGTGTGCGTCAGCAGATGATAGACGGTGATCTTCTGGCGCAGCCCACCGGAAAACTCCGGAATAATCTCGGAGATTCGCGTGGTCAGGGCAAATTCGCCGCGTTCGATAGCGCGAAAAACGAGTACGTTGGTCAGCGCCTTGGTGGTGGAAAACAGACTGAAGACCGAATTCTTCGCGAGCGCGCGGCGGTCCTTGGGATTCCCGTAGCCGATCGCTTCGTGAATCCCAATCACGCCGTGGCGAGCCACCAGAATTACCGCGCCATAATAGCGGCCGCGCTCCACGTCCTGCTCGACAACCGACTTCAAATGTCGAAGGCGATCTTTCGACAGTCCCGTCGCATCGGTTTTGCTCGCCATTCAGTTCCCTCTCGAACGAGAATTCGCGCTGAGCGCACTCGCATCGCGCTTATTGGAGCCGCACGGAGGCGCCATTGTATGCCGAAACGGTGCGTGGAAACGAGACCTGCCGGGCGGAAACGCGATCGTCGGAGTGCGGCAACTACGCCAAGAGCCGGACGCGTTGCGGCGTCAGCGGAAGAACGACCTCCACGAGAGTACCAGGAGCTGCGCTTCTCAATCGGATCTCTCCCTCAAAATCTTTGACGCGTTGGCGCATGCCGGCAATGCCGACGCCAATGCTGCCTGGCCGAAATTCGGCGACGCCGTCGGTAATGCCCTTGCCGTCGTCCTGAACGGAGCAGATCACGCGATCTTCTTCTCGCATGAGGTTAACGCGCGCCTTCGTGGCTCCCGAATGACGAAAAACGTTCGTTAGCGCTTCCTGAATGATGCGAAACACCGCAGTTTCCATTTCCGGTGCCAAGCGAGGAAAATCGTCGGGCTGAACGTCTACGGAAACGTCAATGCTGCTCCGCTTGCTGAGTCCCTCCAAATACCACTGAAGTGCGGACTGCAACCCAGCTTCGTCTAGCAGCGGTGGATGTAGAAGATACGACATGCTGCGCACTTGCTGAATCGCATGATCCATAAGGGAGCTTATGTCGGTAGCGGCCTGCCTTAGGAGTTGATTCGAGTGATTCGGCGTCATAAGAATCGATTCCGCAAGCATCTTGGCGGTGCTGAGACACTGCCCCAGGCTGTCATGGAGTTCGCGAGCGATGCGTCGCCGCTCCTCGTCTTGCGCAACGATCAGACGATTGGACAGCACGCGCAGCTCATTGTTAAGCAATTCGAGTTGCTTGGACCTGCGGTGCAGCTCGGCAAAAACGCTCACCTTGGCTCGCAGCAACTCCGGAACGACAGGCACGGAAACGTAGTCGACGGCCCCTCGCTCATATCCTCGGAGCCGATCTACGTCCGTCAGGTGCACAGCGGAGATGAAGATGATAGCCGTTTTTTGAAAGCGAGGATGCTGACGAATCATCTCGGCTAGCTCAAAACCATCCAGCCCCGGCATGCTCACGTCCATCAAGACAACGGCAACCTCAGTCTTGAGAAGGCACTGAAGAGCCTCTTCACCGGAATTCGCCTTAATCAGGTTCTCGCCAAGTTCGTCCAGTATGGCTTCATAACTCAGCAGCTTGGAGGGCTGGTCGTCCACCATCAGGATGTTGACTTTTTCCTGTTCGTTCATGCTCTCCTCAGAATGCTAGCCGATGTGCAAACCAGCTCTCGCTATCTGTGAAGCCATGTACGCAGCGCCGACAAGAGCTGCTCGGTGTTTACCGGCTTCGCTAAGTAGTCCGAAGCCCCGGCCTCCAGACATTTCTCCCGATCTCCCTTCATCGCCTTGGCAGTTAAGGCAATGATCGGTACGCGCCGCAATGAGGAATTCTGACGAATCACCTGCATCGTCGCATACCCGTCCATCTCCGGCATCATAATGTCCATCAATACGATTGCTACATCGGGAGTCGATTCTAGAGTTGCAATCGCTTCGTGTCCAGTTCCTGCGGTCAAGACGGTCATTCCACGGCGTTCTAGGACGCTGCCGAGGGCAAAAATATTTCGCACGTCGTCGTCCACGACGAGCACTTTCTTTCCAGCGAGCGCTTCGTCGGACCGGTGCAGCCGATCGAGCATCTGCTGCTTCTGCACAGGAAGATCCGTAACCACGCGATGCAAGAACAGCGCAGTCTCGTCCAACAATCGTTCCGGCGATTCCACGCCTTTTACCACAACACTGCGCGCCAGCGTATGCAAGCGCGCGTCCTCTTCCGGTGAAAGTTCCTTGCCGGTGAAGACCACCACGGGAAGTTCGCTGAGCGTCGAATTCTCGCCCAACTGTTCAAGTAAATCGAAGCCGGACATATCGGGTAGCCGCAGGTCCAGCACAACGCAATCGAATGGGTGTTCCGTCATCAGTGAGAGTGCCTGATTTCCGGTGGCCGCAATCGAGACATCAATGTCGTCGTGCCCGAGCAGTTCCTGGATGCTCAATTGTTCCGCGGGATTGTCTTCCACAACCAGCAGCCGCTTTCGGCGCGGGGTCGCATACTCCTTGATGCGCGACAGCGCGGATTCAAGCCCCTGGGCGGTCGTCGGCTTCGTGACGAACGAAAATGCTCCGCGTGAGAGCCCGTGGCGGCGATCTTCGTCTAGGGTCAGCATTTGGACAGGAATATGCCGTGTGGTGGAGTCCTGCTTCAAATGGTTCAGAACTGTCCATCCGAGCATGTCTGGCAGAAAAACATCGAGTGAGATCGCCGTCGGATGAAATTTGCGCGCGAGGTTTAGAGCGTCTCCTCCTTTCGCCGCTACAAGGACCTTAAATCCTCTGTCGCGCGACAGGTCACACAGCACACGCGCGTAGTGCGGATCGTCTTCTACGATAAGCAGAATCGCATCGTCCGGCTGCAGATCGTCGCGATCGTCCTCGATTGGCTCGACGGGCTGAAGCGTTGCCAGTGCAGGAAGCTGGGCTGCGATCGCGGCAGACGAACTCCGACGGTCTGGCAATGTGACGTCGGTTGCGGCGCCGACGTAGGTTTGGGGCAAATAAAGCGTGAAGGTGCTGCCCTTTCCGGCGGTACTGCGTAACTGAATCTCGCCTCCCAACAGTCCGGCCAGTTCGCGGCTGATCGCAAGGCCAAGTCCGGTGCCGCCATATTTGCGACTGGTGCCGGCGTCGGCCTGCTGGAATGCCTCGAAAATGATTCGCTGTTTCTCGCCTGGAATGCCGATACCCGTATCTCTCACCTCAAAGGCAACCACGGATTCGGAAACCGAGAGTACCGGATGGTTTGGACTCCAGCCTGATTCGGTCTTGAAAACTGCGAGCCGCACGCTGCCCTGTTCGGTGAATTTGAAAGCGTTTGAAAGGAGGTTCTTCAAAACTTGCTGTAGCCGCTTGGCGTCCGTGACCAGGCTGCGCGGAAGATTCGCACCCGATTCAATATCGAAAACGAGCCTGCGGTTCTCAGCCTCATGACGGAACGGCCGAGCGACTGCGTCGAGCAGGCTGGCGAAGAGGATCTCTTCGGCGTCCACCGAAACCGTGCCGGATTCGATTTTCGACAAGTCAAGAATGTCGCTGATCAGGTTCAGCAGGTCCGTGCCTGCGCCGTGAATGGTGCGGGAAAACTCAACCTGCTTTGGCGTCAGGTTGCCGTCCGGGTTATCGCTGAGCTGCTGGCCCAAAACCAGGATGCTGTTTAACGGAGTCCGCAGTTCGTGCGACATATTGGCGAGAAATTCCGACTTGTACTTGGACGTGAGAGCCAATTCTTTGGCTTTTCCTTCTAGTGCGCGCCGCGCCTGCTCGATTTCCTGGTTCTTGCGTTCCACTTCCACGTTCTGCTCGGCCAGCTGTTGAGCCTTTTGCGCCAGTTGCTCGTTGGTCTGCTGCAGCTCCTTCTGCTGGGTCTGCAGCTCGGTAGCCAATTGCTGCGACTGTTTCAGCAATCCTTCCGTTTGCATCGTCGCCTCAATGCTGTTGAGCACGATGCCGATGCTGGCGGTCAATTGTTCGAGAAACGCCAAATGCGAAGCCGTGAAGGTGCCCAGCGAGGCCAGTTCGATGACGGCCTTGACGTGCCCTTCAAACAATACAGGCAATACGATCACATTTTGCGGGACGGCCTGGAACAAGCCCGAGCGTATCGGGGTCGCGTGCAGCGGGAGTTCGCTGATCAGCATCCTTCGTTTTTCCTTGGCGCACTGTCCCACGAGTCCTTCGCCGACCTTCAGGTGCTGGCGATGTCCATCTTCACCGCCATCGGCGAATGCGGAAAGCAGCGCAAGTCCTTCGGCGCCTTCTCCCATTTGATAGATCACACCCTGTTGCGCGCTGACCAGCGGAGCCAGCTCCGACAGCAGCAATCTGCCGACCGCGGTCAGGTCCCGTTGGCCCTGCAACATGCCCGTGAAGCGAGCCAGGTTGGTTTTCAGCCAATCCTGTTCGTTGTTGCGGTCGGTGGTGAGCCGCAAGTTGTCGATCATGGTGTTGATGTTGTCTTTCAGGTCGGCGACTTCGCCGCTGGCTTCCACTTGAATGGAGCGCGTCAGATCGCCTTTCGTCACGGCGGTGGCAACTTCCGCGATTGCGCGGACCTGGTTGGTCAGGTTATCGGCGAGAAGGTTGACGTTGCCCGTAAGGTCCTTCCACGTGCCGGCGGCGCCTGGAACGTTCGCCTGACCGCCCAGCCGGCCTTCCACACCCACCTCTCGGGCGACGGTGGTCACCTGGTCGGCAAAGGTAGCGAGCGTATCCGTCATGTTGTTGATGGTTTCGGCCAACGCGGCGACTTCGCCCTTCGCATTAACGATGAGCTTTTGAGTCAGATCGCCGTTAGCGACGGCCGTCACTACTTTCACGATGCCGCGCACTTGCTCGGTAAGGTTGGCAGCCATCACGTTGGCGTTGTCGGTCAAGTCGCGCCACGTGCCAGCCACACCCGGCACTTGCGCTTGGCCGCCCAATCTTCCGCCCGTACCAACCTCTCGAGCCACGCGCGTCAC
The DNA here is from genome assembly GCA_030037435.1 of Candidatus Acidiferrales bacterium. Classification (GTDB taxonomy): domain Bacteria; phylum Acidobacteriota; class Terriglobia; order Acidiferrales; family UBA7541; genus Palsa-295. The sequence continues at coordinate 5,101 of JASHRI010000155.1, forward strand.
TTCGGCGGCGAAGGCGTTCAGCTGGTCCACCATCGTGTTGATGGTGTCTTTCAGCTCCAGAATCTCGCCTTTCACATCGACGGTGATCTTGCGCGACAAGTCGCCGCGCGCCACGGCAGTCGTCACTTCGGCGATGTTGCGCACTTGCCCGGTCAGGTTGCGTGCCATCGCATTCACCGAGTCGGTCAAGTCTTTCCACGTGCCCGCGACGCCCGGCACATTAGCTTGTCCACCCAGGCGGCCCTCGCTGCCTACTTCGCGTGCAACGCGCGTCACTTCTGCGGCGAATGAACGGAGCTGTTCCACCATCGTATTCAGCGTTTCTTTGAGTTGCAGAATTTCGCCGCGGACATCGACAGTGATTTTCTTTGAGAGGTCGCCTGTTGCAATGGCCGTGGCAACTTCGGCGATGTTGCGGACCTGGCCAGTCAGGTTGCTGGCCATGAAGTTCACGTTGTCCGTCAGGTCTTTCCACGTGCCCGC
>JASHRI010000156.1 GCA_030037435.1 Candidatus Acidiferrales bacterium
CGATGATCGTGGTGGCGACGAAGCTGGACGCGACGACGAACCGAACGCATCTGGAAGAGCTGCGGGCCTTCGCGGCCAAACGCGGACTGCCGTTTTACGCGGTGTCGTCGGCAAGCGGCGAAGGCATCGTCGCGCTGGTGCGCGGAATGGCGGATGCGCTCGACCGGATTCCGAGGCCGGTGTCGGCGGCGCTGGAAACGGGCGCCGGTGAAACGCACGCCTCGCCGGGGCCGGGAAGTGAAAGCGCGCGACATCACACCGCGTCGCACGGGGACAAGAGTTGACCTCTCATTCCGCTCATAGGCCGGCGGGAGGGGGACATCGCCGATCGGTCGCGCTTTTTGGCGGCACGTTCGATCCAATTCATTCGGGGCACATTGCAGTAGCGCAGGCCGCGCAGCGGCGATTCCATCTGGACGCGATTTATTTCATTCCCTCGGCACGCCCGCCGCATAAATCACCGAGCGAGCTAACGCTTTTCGTTCATCGCTACACGATGGTGGCGCTGGCCTGCGCGGATAATCCGGGATTTTTCCCGTCGCTGGCCGAGGCGCCCGCGGGGGGAGCGGGGCCGCACGCGTTTTATTCGATCGACACGGTGAAAAAATTCCGGCGCGAGCATCCGGACGATCATGTGTACTTCATTGTGGGCGCGGACCAATTTCTCGGAATTCCGACGTGGAAGAATTACGAAGGGCTGCTAGATTCCTGCGATTTCATTGTGGCGAGCAGGCCGGGATTCCGATTGGACGCACTGCGGCTGGTGATACCGCCGGAGAAGCTGGGGCGGGCGCCGTCGCACGACGGGCACAAGATCGTGCTGCGGAAATCGGTGGTGAATCTGCTGACGACGGTGGCGAGCCACGTGTCGTCGACGGAAGTGCGCGAGCGGCTGCAAAGAAAACAGGTGATCCGCAGCCTTGTGCCGCCGCGCGTGGAGGAATACATTCTCGGTCAGGCCTTATACCGGTGAAACTGGAAGATCTTCGTCAAGAAGTACGCTTGGCCGTCGAGGCGGCGCAGGACAAGCAGGCCGCGGAAATTACCGTGCTGAAGCTGCCTGGCCAGGGCGCATTTGCCGAGTATTTCTTGCTGTGCTCGGGGCAGAGCGCGCCACAGCTGCAAGCGATTGCCGAGGCGGTGGAAGAGCGGCTCGACCGGAGTGGGGTAAGACTGAAGCATCGCGAGGGGCGAGCCGGGTCGGAGTGGGTGTTGCTGGATTACCGCGATTTCGTGGTGCACATTTTCAGCGAGCGCGCCCGCGAATACTACGATTTGGAGCGGCTGTGGCGGACAGCCGACCGGCTGGACATTCCCGCGCCGGGGTCGCTGCATGGACCGCAGGCCGGTGCCGAAAGAAATTCGACGCATACATGAGCGGCACGGAACGAAGCAGCGCGGAGAGCTGGTGGATAGCGGCCGATCCTGCTTCGCGGCGCGTGCTGGAAATCGCTGAGAAACTGGCGGAGGCGTCCACCACGCTGCTCATCACCGGCGAGAGCGGCACCGGCAAGGATCAATTGGCGCGGTGGATTCATGAGCAAGGGCCACGCCGCGACGCGCCGCTGCTGAAGATCGATTGCGCGAGCCTGCCGCAGGAGTTGGTGGAATCGGAGCTTTTCGGTCACGAACGCGGGGCTTTTACGGGTGCCGTGGCGCGTAAGCCGGGCCGATTGGAAATGGCGCAGGGCGGGACCATCGTACTCGACGAAGTGGCCGCACTCGCTCCTAAATTGCAGGCCAAGCTGTTGCGGGTGCTTGAAGAGCGCACATTCGAGCGGCTGGGCGGCACGGAAACGCTGCACATGGATGCGCGGCTGATGGCGTTGACGAACACGGATCTGGCCAAGGCCGTGTCGGCGGGACGCTTCCGCGAGGACCTTTTTTTTCGGCTCAACGTGCTGGCGATCGTGGTGCCGCCGCTACGCGAACGCTCGCGCGATATCGCTCCGCTGGCCGCGCATTTCCTGGGCCGGCTGGGCGCGATTCATGGCCGCGCGGATGCGAGTCTCGACGAGCCAGCCTTGAAATTACTGGAGGCGCACGCGTGGCCCGGGAACGTACGCGAGTTGAAAAACGCGATTGAGCGCGCGGTGGTGTTCGCGAAGGAAGCCACGCTGACCATCGAAGACTTTCCTGAAATTCTGCGCGGCGCTCGAACGCCGGTGGGAGCATCAGGCGGATTGCGTTCGCTGGAGGAATTGGAGCGCGAGGCCGTGAAGGCGACGCTCGAAGCCACGCACTACAAGATCGGCAAGGCCGCTCAGGCTCTTGGCATCAGCCGCAAGACGCTGCTTGAGAAACGCAAGAGGTACGGATTGACCTGAACCGTTTTTCGAGCGCAAACGAACCATGGAAATCCGGCTGGTAATGTTGGGAAAGACGCGACGCTCGGAGCTTCGCGCGCTGGTTGACGACTACGCAGAACGTATTCGGCACTACGCGCACCTCGAAATCAACGAATTGCGCGATGCTTCCGCCGCCTCTTTGCGCAAACTGAAAATCGGTCCCGGCGCGACGCTCGTGTTGCTCGACGCGGCGGGAAAGCAGCTAACGTCCGAGCAGTTCGCACATTGGCTTGGCGACTTACGCGATCGCGGCACGCGCGAAGTGGTCTTCTGGTGCGGTGACGCGGATGGTTTCCCGGCTGCGCTTCGTGCTCATTCGATGCAGCGCGTAGCGCTTTCAACGCTAACTATGCCTCATGAGTTCGCACGCGTAGTGCTGGCTGAGCAAATCTACAGGGCTTTTGCGATTTTAGCAGGGCATCCATATCCGAAGTGAACGCGTCGCAAGAACTAGCAGGATTTTTGGACAGAACTGCGCAATGTATCGAAGGGCTCGGCGCGCCAGGTTCGCTCGTTCGGTTGACAACGAAGGAAGCGGACGCGTATCATTCCACCGATAAAGCAGAAGTGCTTGGCGCTTTGTCCCCTTCACTGCTCTAGCCCCCAAGCAGGGTGGAGTACCGGCAAGCAGGGCACGCATCTGTACGGAGGCCGCTCTTCATGTCATCCGAACACGACCCCAACCTACCTCCATCTACCGACGAACCAAACGTGACGGAAGCTGCCGCGGAAAACTCTTCCCATGTGTCGCCGACGATAGTCTCACAGGCGCAGTCGGCTGTTGGAGCTGCCACAGCCGTAGCCCGCGCCCCAGAACCCGCCAATGTGGCGGGGACTGTAGTGCCGGCCAATGCACCGGACACGGCTAGGGTACCAAACCAAGCCTCGGATTCGAGCGGCGCAACACCGGAAATTGCGAGCGGGGAGGCTGCAGCGACAGAAGTCCCGGAGGCTGAGTCCAGCGAGACGATGGACCAACTGCTGGATCAGTTCTCCACGCCGCAAGTCGCGGCAGAGGGGGAAATCTTCGACGGGCACGTGCTGGCAGTGACAGATGCTGGGGTAGTGGTAGACGTCGGAGGGAAGTTCGAAGGGCTCGTACCGGCACAGGAATTCGCGGATTCAGGCGTAGAAGTGCAGTTTGGTCCCGGCCAAACGATCGAGGTTGAAAGGCTTCACGAGCAGAGAGACGGCTACGTGCTGCTTTCTCACGTGCGGGCGCATCGGCGGCGCGTGTGGGAGCGGATTGAAAAATCGCACCGGGAACATGCAAGCCTCACTGGAAAGATCGTTGAGCGCATCAAGGGCGGGTTGGTGGTGGACGTAGGAGTGCGGGCGTTTTTGCCTGCTTCGCAGATCGAGCTGCGCCCGGTACACGATCTGGAAGGATGGAAAGACCGTCAAATCGAAGTGCGCGTGCTGAAGCTGAACCGTAAGCGAGGCAATGTGGTCGTCAGCCGCCGCGCGATCCTTGAGGAAGAGCAGAACGCAAAGCGCGACGCGTTGGCCGCGACACTTTCCGAGGGTTCCGTGGTAAAGGGGCGCGTGAAAAATATCACGGATTACGGAGTGTTCGTGGACCTCGGCGGAATGGATGGGCTGCTCCACGTGAGCGACCTGGTGTGGGGCCGCGTGCCGCATCCTTCGACGGTGGTGCAGCCGGGCGAAGATATTGAGGTGCAAATCCTCAAGTTCGACAAGGAAAAGCAGCGGCTTTCGCTGGGCCGAAAGCAACTGCTTCCCGATCCATGGGCGACAGTCCCCGAGCGATTTACCGTGGGGACGCGAGTGCACGGGAAGATCGTCGGGGTGACGGACTACGGCGCATTCGTACAAATCGAGCCGGGCGTGGAAGGCCTGGTGCACGTGAGCGAAATGAGCTGGTCGAAGCACACCAAGCACCCGTCGAAGATCGTGAAGACTGGAGACGAGGTGGAAGTGGTGGTGCTGGAAGTAAAAGCGGATCAGCGCCGGATTTCACTCGGTCTGCGGCAGACGCTTCCCGATCCCTGGGAGGCAGCGGCAGAAAAGTATCCGGTTGGTTCGATCGTCGCTGGACGCGTGCGCAACCTGGCGGATTTCGGCGCGTTCGTCGAGATCGAAGAGGGGATGGAAGGGCTGATTCACATCAGCGACGTCAGCTGGACCGAACGAATCAAGCATCCGAGCGAGAAATTCAAGAAGGGTGACTCCATCGAGGCCAGAGTATTGAAAGTGGACTCGCAAAATCGTCGTCTCTCCCTTGGCGTCAAACAAGTGAACGATATTTGGGCGAACTGGTTTTCAGCGCACAAGCTGGGAGAAGTGATTAAAGGCAAGGTGGCGCGAACCACCGATTTCGGTGCGTTCATTGAACTAGCGGACGGGATTGAAGGGTTGTGCCACATTTCCGAAATCGAAGAGCACCGGGTCAAGGGCGAGCGGGATAAGACCAAGCTGCCGCGCGACGCGCGCGTTACTTCCGTCCTTACGGCTGGCCAGGAATACGATTTCAAAATCCTGCGGCTCGAGCCCGAACAACGCAAGATCAGCCTGAGCTATCGCGCCGCGCAGAAGCAGGCTGAGAAGCAGGACATGGAATCTTTCCGGTCCTCGCGTTCATCGCCCAACGCGACGATCGGTGACGCGATTCTGGCCAAGCGGCAGTTGATCTAGCAGCAAGACGCGTCGATTTACGCCGGCGCGAGCGCCAGCGACGGAAACCAACCCGGATTGGAAAAAGCGTTTACCTCCTGTACGATTGATGATATGCACAGATTGTAGGGTGCCCCGCCCCGGCACGCAGACGGCCCCAAGAACGAACGACTCCTGAGAGGAGGCTCTCAACCGATGGCAGAAGTTGCGGGAGAGCATGAAAGCAACACGATGACGAAGGCGGACCTCGTGGAAGAGGTAACGCGGGTAACGGAGCTGCCGAGAAAAGAATCCGAGGCAGTGGTGGAGACGATCTTCGAGAGCATCATTACGGCGCTGCAAGCCGACGACAAGATCGAAATCCGCGGATTCGGGAGCTTCCGTACGCGGCAGCGGCGCGGGCGCACCGGCAGGAATCCGAAGACCGGGGCTAAGGTAGAAGTGCCACCGAAGAAAATCCCCTTTTTTAAGCCCAGTAAGGAATTGAAGGACTACGTCAACAACCCTCAGGCGGCGGGATCGTCCACATCCGGCGCGCAGGACTGAGCCGGATGGATTATCTTTGGACGCCGTGGCGCTATCATTATCTCGCCAACCCGTCGAAGGATGATCGGTGCATTTTCTGCGACGCAATTGCCGCAAATGACGATAGGCAGACGCTGGTGGTCCTACGCGGCGAAAAGAACTTCGTCATTCTGAACCGTTATCCTTACACCAGCGGGCACGTGATGGTGGTTCCCTACGCGCACGTGGGGGATTTAGCGGACGCGGAGCCGGATACGCTGGCGGAAATGATGCGCATCGCCCAGCGCGTGCAGAAGGCGCTCGCCAAAACCTATCGACCCGAAGGCTTCAACCTGGGAATGAACCTCGGCCGCGCCGCCGGTGCAGGAATCACGGGCCACGTGCATTTGCACGTGTTGCCTCGCTGGTGCGGCGATTCGAATTTCATGACCGTCACGGGTGAAACGCGAGTCGAACCGGAAGAGCTTCCGATCACGTACGAAAGATTGCGTCAGGCCCTCGCTAACTAGCTTCACCTGGACCCGACCGTGCAATGAGTGGGTCTGTATCTGAGTTTTGGGGGCTTAGGGAGGTTCGGCCATAACGCCTAGCTCACGCAGTGCCGCGGGGAGAAGAGATGGTCACGCCAATGCGCAGAGACGCGAGGAGAAGGATCATCGCAATCCGCTGATCGTAGCGCCGTATCATCGGCATGACCCGCGCAGTCAGCCGCCCTATTTGTACCCGCCGTATAAGCCGACCCTACTTCGATCGCCGCGCAAGCCTTTGATCGTATTGCCGCACACACTTTCGGAAGTCACGGGGCCGGTGTACGGGCACGGCGACATCTCTGAAACGGACAACGATCTGACTCGCCAGCACGACGGAGAGCCCTTGGGCGAGCGCATCACCGTGTCCGGCCGAGTGATAGACGACAATGGCCGCGCTGTCCCCAACACGTTGATCGAAATCTGGCAATGCAATGCAGCCGGACGTTACCGGCATCATGTGGACCGACATGCGGCGCCACTCGATCCCAATTTCAGCGGCGCGGGGCGAACGCTGACGGATGGCCAGGGGCGCTACTTCTTTACGACGATCAAGCCGGGAGCGTACCCCTGGCAGAATCATCCGAATGCGTGGCGCCCAGCGCACATTCATTTTTCGCTTTTCGGCACGGCTTTCTGCCAGCGTTTGGTGACCCAGATGTATTTTCCGGACGATCCTTTATTTCCCTTCGATCCGATTTTCAATTCGATTCCAGATGAAAAGGCGCGGAAGCGGCTGATTTGCAAATTCGAGATGGATTTGACCAAGCCTGAATGGTCGCTTGGTTTCCGCTTTGACATCGTGCTCCGCGGACGAGAAGGAACACCGTTTGAAAGCAAAAGGTAAGAAACCGGAGCTGATCCCGTTTCCATCGCAGACAGTGGGTCCCTATTTTCAGATTGGCCTTTCAAGGCCCGAGCCCACATCGCAGATCGCGCCCCCGGGAGTGCCCGGCGAACGCTTGAAACTCGTTTGCAGCGTCTTCGACGGCCAGGGCTGGCCGTTGAACGATGCGCTGGTCGAAATCTGGCAGGCCAATGCCAACGGGAAATATCACCATCCCGACGACAGGCAGAAAAAGCCGGTCGATCCGGCGTTTCTTGGATTCGGGCGCATGGCCACGAATAACGAAGGCATCTGTGTATTCGAAACGATCAAGCCGGGCCGGGTTCCGGGACCGGGCAAGAATCCTCAGGCGCCCCATTTGACAGTTTCCGTGTTCGCGCGGGGAGTGCTGAAGCGAATGGCCACTCGAATTTATTTTGCGGGTGATGCAGCCAACGAGGAAGATTTCGTGCTGGCGCGAGTGCCCAAGGCGAGAAGAAATACGTTGATGGCGCAGCCTGTGCCCGGCGAACCAGGGACGTGGCGTTTCGACGTGCATCTGAGTGGTAAGCAAGAAACCGTTTTCTTCGACGTCTAAACATGCGGCCGCTACTCTTACTCATCCGGAGTTGCCCGCACGAGGCGCAGACTCCGCGTCCGGGATGGAGATCATCGTGCCACCCCGCTTGATCGAAAGTCTGGCCACCACAGCGCCGCTGGCCGACGTGTTTTCCGACGAATCGGTCCTGCAAGCGATGCTGGATTTTGAGGCCGCGCTGGCGCGAGCGGAAGCGCGAGCGGGTGTGATACCGAAGCCTGCCGCGGAAGCAATTCAATCCGCGGCAAAAGCTGCGAACTTCGATGCCGGCGCGCTATCTGAACAGATGCTGCGTGCGGGGACGCCCGGAATTCCGCTGGCAAAAGCACTGAGGGCAAAGGTGGGCGCTGCAAACCCTGACGCCGCGAGGTTCGTGCATTGGGGCGCGACGAGCCAAGACGTAGCCGACACCGCGCTGGTGCTGCTGCTCAAGCGAGCGCAGGCGATCATTGGAGCCGATCTTTCCCGCCTGGAAGATGCTCTGCGCAGCTTGTCCGATAAGAATCGAAACACCGTGATGCTGGGCCGGACGCTCCTGCAGGCGGCTCCGCCGGTTACATTTGGCCTGAAGGCCGCAGGTTGGCTGGCGGCCATTCGCCGCAGTCGAACGCGACTCGACGCGGCATTTGCCGAAGCGCTCGTGCTGCAATTCGGCGGGGCCAGCGGCACGCTTGCGGCCCTCGGCGACAAAGGGCCGCTGGTGGGCCGCACGATGGCTGAGGATCTCGGCCTGGGATTTCCGGACGCGCCCTGGCACACGCAGCGCGACCGGCTAGCGGCCGTCATTGCCGCGTGCGGCGTCCTGGTGGGCTGCCTGGGAAAAATGGCGCGCGATGTGAGCCTGATGATGCAAGGTGAAGTAGCGGAGGCGTTCGAGCCTGGCGGCGAAGGACGCGGCGGCTCGTCTACGATGCCGCAAAAACGCAATCCGATCGCATCGACTGTGACTTTAGCGGCTGCGAACCGCGTTCCGGGACTTGTTGCGGCATTTCTCGCGTCCATGGTGCAGGAGCACGAGCGAGGCGTGGGCGGATGGCAGGCGGAGTGGCCCACGGTGGCGGAAGTGATCGGAGCTACCGGCGTCGCGGCCGCGTCGATGGCCGAAGCAGCGGAAGGGCTCGACATAAACGCGGTTCAAATGCGAGCGAATATCGACGCGACGCGCGGATCGGTCTTCGCCGAGCGCGCCGCCATGCTGCTGGGCGCCGCGATGGATCGAGAAGTCGCGCAGAAAATCATCGAAGAGGCAGTTCGGCGCAGCGCCGCGCAACGACGCAAGCTGGGCGACGTGCTGGCCGAAAACCCCGAGGTCGCGCGCGTGATCGATGCCAAGACGCTCCACGATCTTGAGGCACCTGAGGAGTATCTCGGCGTCGCGGAATCGTTGCGCGAGCGCCTGATCGGCGCTCCCGAGCGTCCGGCGCGCAGGCATCGAAAGGAGTAGCGCGATGCCCTTCATCGAATCGGATGGAGCGCGCATCTATTACCGGCTGGAAGGCAATGACGGCTTGCCCCTGCTGGTGCTTTCGAGTTCAATCGGCAGCGACCACGAACTTTGGACCCTGCAAGTGCCTGACTTGCTCCAACAGTTTCAGGTTCTCCGCTACGACACGCGAGGCCACGGGGCGTCCGACGCGCCTCGCGCGGAGTATTCGATCGAGCAGCTTGGGCGCGACGTTCTCGCGCTCGCCGACGCTCTGCACATCCAGAAATTCGCGTTCTGCGGGCTCTCGCTCGGCGGCATGATCGGGCAATGGCTTGGAATTAACGCGCCTGCACGCTTGACGGCGCTGGTTCTGGCGAACACATCTCCGCATCTCGGGCCGAAATCGAATTGGGACGACCGCCGGCGCGCCGTCCTCGAAGGCGGCATGGCAGCAATTGTAGATATGGCGATGAGCCGCTACTTTTCGCAGGACATGCTGGCTCAGCACGATCCGTGGGTTGCTTCAATTCGCGCTACTTTTCTCGGAATCGATCCTGTGGGCTATGCTGGATGCTGCTCAGCAATTCGCGATATGGATCACACCGATCAGCTGCGGCGAATCACCACGCCCACGCTGGTGATCGTGGGCGACCGCGATGTGGCCACGCCGTGGGCCGGGCACGGCGAAGTGCTCGCGCGAGAAATTCCCGGAGCGCGGGCCGTTCATCTGCCCGCAGCGCATTTCTCGAATCTCGAGTGTCCGCGTTCGTTTACCGCGGCGCTGTTCGACTTTTTGCACCCGGTCGTTTCGCACACGAACTCGACAACCGATAGCGCCGATCCGCTCGACGCCGGTTTCGCCGTCCGCCGCCAAGTGCTCGGCGAGGCGCACGTGGACCGCTCGATCGCTGCGACCACCGACTTCAATCGCGAATTTCAGGCGCTAATTACGCGCTATGCGTGGGGCGCCATCTGGACGCGCCCCGGCCTCGACCGCCGCTCGCGCCGCTTGCTGGTGCTTGCGATGATGGCTTCGCTAGGCCGATGGGAGGAGTTTCGCATGCACGTGCGCGCGGCGCTCGATCATGGCATGGAGCCGTGCGATCTGAAAGAGCTTCTGCTACAGTCCGCAATCTACGCCGGGGTGCCTGTGGCGAATACAGGCTTTCACATCGCTGCCGAGGAAATCGAAAAGCAAAAGGTCTGATGCTGGTTCGTGGCGTCACCCGTAATTCGGTGGATTCACGGACTGGTCCATGCCCATGGTTTTCTGTCCGCCTTCGCGCACATGCACACTCACCAGGCATGGGCATTTCGACGCAAATGCTTCCTTCAGCGCCGCCTCGATATCTTCAGGTCTCTCCACGGCGCGCGCTTTCATGCCGTAGCCCTCGGCAATTTTCGTCATATCGATTCCTGGGATGTCGATGCCCGGCACATTTGTGCCCACGCGGGTGAAATTGCTAAATCCCTTTAGCGCGGAATAGTTTCCGTTGTTCACCACCACGAAAATCACGGGCGCTTTCGATTGCACCGCCGACCACAACGCCTGAATCGAGTACTGCGCAGAACCATCACCTACGGCGCAGACCACGCGCCGCTCTGGACGTGCCAATTGCAGTCCGACCGCAGCAGGCAAGCCGAATCCCAGTATTCCGCTGCGCACGGAATAGAACGATCCCGGCTCATCGAGCCGGATGTAACGATCGAGGTCGCCTTTCGACGAAGGGCATTCTTCCGCGATGATCGCATCATGCGGCAGCAGTTTGTTCAGCACGCTGAATAAATAGCCCGTCGTCATGGGATATTCCGCCGGTGCATCGGGTGGAGCGGGAAGCGCGGCCACGGGACGCTCGTTCGGCTTTACGCGGCTGCCGATGTAGTGCGCTGCGGCGGCAATGTTGCCCACCACGCTCGTGCCGGCCAGCGCCGCGGAAGCATCCTGCGGCGAATTCGTGATCTGAAACAATTTCGTTCCAGGCCGGATCGCATTGCCCGGCACGTAGGCGTAATAAAGGAAAATGGGCGCGCCCAATACGACCACCGTGTCGTATTCGGCCAGTTGATCGGCGAGCGGTTTTTGCGCGGGCAACAATCCGCCGCGGAACAAGCGATGGCTGCGCGGAAACGCCCAGCGCGGCGCGATCGGCTCGGCGTAGACGTCTGCGTTCACTCGCTCGGCTAGTGCGATTGCGTCGTTCCACGCGCCGTCTTCTTCGATTTGCGAACCTGCGATCAGCGCCAGCTTGCGGCTCGAGTCGATCGCGCGAACCACTTCCTCGAGCGCCGCCGGATCGGGTGACACGGACTGGCTCACCCGCCGCGCTACCACTGGCTCGCAGGGCTTGTTCCAGTCGTCCATGGGAATCGAGATGAACACGGGCCCGCGCGGGGGCTGCATCGCCAGGTGATAACCGCGTGCAATCGCAGCGGGTACGTCTTCCGCACGCAGCGGTTCGCAGGCCCATTTCACGTATGGTTTCACCACATCGACCGCGCGGCTCACCAGAAACGGTTCGGCCATGATCTGCCGGCGGTCCTGTTGTCCCGTAGTCACCACGAGCGGTGCATGGAAATAATGCGCGTCGATCAGTGCGGACAATCCGTTTCCCGCGCTGGCGATGGAATGAAGGTTCACAAACGCCGCTTGATTGCGGCCCAGCGCATATCCCAACCCCATCCCTGCGGCCGCGCGCTCATGCAGCGCCAGAACGTACCGAAAATCAGCCGGCATGTCTTTCAGAAACGGCAGCTCGCTCGATCCGGGGTTGCCGAAAATCGTGGTCATCCCCAGGTCGCGCAGCACTTCGTACGTCGCTTCACGCACTGTGCTCACGGTCGCAGCCTCCCGGGCAGCACCCACCGCCGGCGAATTTGAGCGTAACATTTGACCTCCGCTGGCCGTTATATCCATTTGCCGAGCCGTTCGATACATCGTATCCTGTTTCGCCGCTCCCGCGCGCGAGCGGATCCAATCGCCCCCTGGGGAAAGGGCCTCAATGAGCGACATGATCGTAGTGCAGGACCTTGTCAAGAACTACGGCGATTTTTGCGCGGTCAATCACATCTCGTTCACGGTGCGGGAGGGCGAGATTTTTGGCTTTTTGGGGCCGAACGGCGCCGGCAAGACCACTACGATCAAGATGCTCACCACGATTCTCGACCCCACCAGTGGCACGCTTCGCGTCAACGGCCATGATCCGGTGCACGAGCAGAAGCAGGTGCGGCGCTCGTTCGGCATCGTATTTCAGGATCCCAGCCTCGACGACGAATTGACCGCCTACGAAAACATGGACCTGCATGGCGCTCTTTACGCTGTTCCACGCGCGCTCCGCGCGAAGCGTACACAGTCGCTGCTCGAGCTGGTTGGCTTGTGGGACCGGCGCAAAGCCTTCGTGAAGGAGTATTCGGGCGGGATGAAGCGGCGCCTGGAGGTCGCACGCGCGCTCTTGCATCAGCCCCGGATTCTGTTTCTCGACGAGCCGACCATCGGCCTCGATCCCCAGACGCGCAATCACATCTGGGGCTACATCCAAACACTCAGCAAGGAGCAGAACGTGACGGTCTTCTTCACCACGCACTATATGGAAGAGGCCGACCGCGTGGCTGCCGAAGTCTCCGTGATCGACCAGGGAAAAATCGTGGCGCAGGGATCGCCTTCGGAACTGAAAGCCAAGACGCAGAGCCCAACACTCGAGGATGCTTTCATCGCGCTCACGGGCCACGCGATACGGGATGAGGAAGCAAATGCCACAGACCGCATGCGCATGATGGGCCGCGCGTGGCGAGGAGGAGGACGACGATGAGAGCTGTCTATATCTTGTGTGCGCGGCAGCTTAAGCGCTACGTCCGCTCGCCTTCTCGCATCGTCGGTTCCCTGGGACAGCCACTTGTATTCCTTCTGGCGCTGGGTTTTGGTCTCGGTCCGATTTTCGCCAAGGCCGGCGGCGGAAACTATTTCAACTTTGTAACGCCCGGAATCGTCGCCATGGGAATCATGTTTACGGC
>JASHRI010000157.1 GCA_030037435.1 Candidatus Acidiferrales bacterium
CGATGGGCAGGCCGTGCATCAGGCGCTGGTCCGTGCAGGCAGTCCGATTCGGAACAGGATTCTGTTCATTACCGGCGACATGCTCGCTCCTCGCACCGTCGAATTCCTTGAACAGAACGCTTTGCCTTATCTGGCAAAGCCATTCCTGGTCGAAGAGCTGAAGCTGGCGGTGAATCGCCTGCTGGCGCCTGCGAACAAAGAAAATGCGAGTTCGGAGCGTGCAGCCGTTTCGTGACGCCGTGGAATCGAAATTGCAAGAATCGAAATCGCGAGAATCGAAATTGTGGCGAGTGTTTGCTGATGATCCAAAGCGGGTCAGCGAATGGAATACGGCAAGCAACTAGTGACGGCGCGAGGTAAAGCAAGCGATGGATTTGTGGATGGTCAAATGATGGAAATGGCAGCCAAGCCCGCGAAAATCGTGAGGGAGTCAACGCCGATTCTCGCGGTGGCCGACGCGGAAATCGCAGAGCGGCTGGCGCACGAGCTCGAGCGCTTCACGAAACGAGAGCGCGTCTCGGTGGCGAGAAGCCTGCTGGAGATGCGCCTGTTTGCAACGCGCATGCCGCCTAGCGCGATGGTGGTGGATGGCGATCTGGTAGGGGATGCGCCGCTCGTCGATGCGCTGCGACCCTTCACACGCATCGCCCCGGTTATTTTGATCGCGGCGCCTGAGCGGCAAGCGGAGGCCGCGGAGCTCGTCGCCACCGGAGAACTCGAGTTCGTTTCCCGCTCCGGCGAATACATCCCGCTGGCGGCGAGTCTTGTCGAACGCAGGCTGCGCTGGGCGGCGATGTCCGAATCGTTGCTGGGGCCGCCGTGGGCGGAATTTCCCGGCGATTTAGGAACTGTTTTCCGCCACGAGATCAACAATCCGCTGACTGGAATCCTGGGCAACGCGGAATTGCTGCTTGCTCACCGCGAGCGGCTAACGAATGTCGACACGCAACGGCTGCAAACCGTCGTCGAGCTTGCCGTACGGCTGCGCGAGACGATTCGCCGAATCAGCAACGTTTGGGAAAGCCGCCAAAGCTCGCTAAAGTCTGCCTAAGCGCCGGCTCGTCGTCATTTCTACCGCGTCAGGAATTTCCCGCCGCGATTCCCCTGCTCGCGAGCGAAAAATTCGCTACGGCAATGCGAAGGCATAGATCGCGTTGTGCCCGTGAATCAAGTCGATGCCGGATTGCCGCGACAGAACGGGTTCGGCGAGATTGTCTCCCGTGATCACCGCTACGTACTGTTTGCCGTTGACTGCATAGGTGATCGTGCTCACCGAAATCGGTCCGCCAAGAATCGACTGCCAGAGCTGTTTGCCCGTTGCCGCATCATAGGCGCTGAAGCGGCGATTGATGTCGCCGTGGAAGATCAGTCCGCCGGCGGTGGCAAGCAGCGCGCCAGTGCCGGGCGATTTTTCAGTGCCGAAGCGCAGCATATCGCCCGTCGAGAGATTCACTTTGGCAATGCCGCCGATTCCGTTCGGATCGTAGCCTTCGCGCAACACGCCGTGTCGGCGCCCGCTTGTTTCCGTGGCGGTCATATCGAGGCAGTTATCGACGTAGCCCGTATAGAGCGAATTCGTCTCCGGGTCGTAGGCCGTGGGCCAGTAGCTGCGTCCGTTCCAATAGCAAATCACGTGATGATCGCCCACATGCTTCATCACCACGTCCCAATTGATCGTGGTCTTGCCGGTTTTTCCGTCGATATTGGAGATAGCCAGATTCGGCGCATCATACGGAATTGGTTCGGCCCAAAGAAAAGTGCCGTCGTTGCGGTCGAGCACGAACATGACGCCGCTTTCGCCGACCATGGCCGCAACATCGTGCATCGAACCACGCGGAACGACCGTGTTGTACCACTTGACTGCCTTCGGATCAGGATCGAAAGCAACCCTCGTCAGTGTGCGTTCATGGGTGTGATCGGTGTCCCAATCATCGGCCGGTAGATGCTGGTAATACCAAATCAGCTTGCCGGTGTTGGGATCGAGCGCAAGCGTGCAGTTGCTGTAAAGATCGGCCGGAGCGGTACGCGAAGTGCCGTCGGGATTGCCGTTGTGCCGGGCCAGGCGTTCGTACGGAGCAGGATTTGCCGTGCCCCAGTAGACCACGTTGCGAACCGGATCAAACGAGCCGGGAAATCCCCAGGTTGAAGCCGTGTCGTTGGTGGTATCGGCGCCGTTCCACGAATCGTAACCGGGATCGCCGGGGCCGGGAACGTTGTAGAACCGCCAAACCATTTTGCCGGTATCGGCGTCGTCCGCTTCAATGAAGCAGCTTTCGCGGCCCTTGCCGCAAGTGCCGCCGGAAATCACTTTGCCGTCCACAACGATGGCGCCCGAAGTGTTCTGCGTATCGGTTTTGTAAGTTTCCCATTTAACCTTTCCGGTGGCGGCATCGAGGGCGACCACATAGCCGTCGGGCGCAGTGTAATAGAGCATGTCCTTGTAGATCGCGAGCGCTTTGGTGCGCTCCACCGATCCGATCTGGGGATTCTTGTAAGTGCGCTTGTATTCCCAGATTTTGTCGCCATTGGTGGCGTCGAGTGCGATCACGTCTGAGCCGGGTGCGATCGTATACATGATGCCGTCATGGACGAGTGGAACGGTCTCCGTGGTGCCCTCAGGAAGACCGAGCACCCAAGCCTCGCGCAGCTGGCTGACGTTTTTCTTGTTGATCTGCTTGAGCGGGCTGTAGCGCTGCGCGTCGTAGGTGCGGCTGTACATGAGCC
>JASHRI010000158.1 GCA_030037435.1 Candidatus Acidiferrales bacterium
CGGCCAGCACGCGAGCGAGCGTGGATTTGCCGACGCGAATGGGTCCCTCGACGACGATGTAGCGCGGCGTTTTGAACGAAGGTGGCTTCGAAGACGAGGCGGTCATGGCGCGCGATTATACCAAAGGGCGCCACGTGGCCGCGTGCGGTGAGCGTGGCGAAACGAGAACGGGGCGTCTACCAGCTTTTTGTGATGGCAGTGATGATGTGTGCGAGCGAGTCGACGTCGCGTGTGTCGATCACTTCGCCCGGCGAGTGCGAATAGCGCAGCGGCCAGCCCAGCGCGATGTCCACAGAGCCGTAAGATACAAACGCCGAGCCATCGTTGCCGCCTCCGGTCACGCCGTACTGCGCGGGAATGTGATTTGCGCGCGCAAGCTGAAGGACGCGCTGCGTCAACTCGTTCGGAACGATATTTGAATTATCGATGGCGCGCACCACGAAGCCCTTTCCAAGCAATGCATCGGCGAATCGTGGTGATTCCAGCGGCGAATCCGAACTGACGAATGTGTCGACCGCGAATACGTAGTCGGGCTCGCGGCCTTCGGATGTGAGGCGTTTCGCGAGTGCAGCGGCGCCGTCCAGCCCTAGCTCTTCTCCGGTGGAAAACGCGAAGGTAACGTCGCGATCCTTCAACGGGCCACCCAGCGCCCACAGCGCGGAGATCAGCGCTGTATCGCCAACGCGATCGTCAAAGCTGCGGGCGCTCGCGCGTGTGCCGAGTAGCGGCCGATATTTCTTCTCGATCGTGATCGAATCGCCGACTTTAATGCCCAGTTTCCCAACTTCGGCCGGATTGCGCGCCCCAACGTCAACCCGGATGGCGAGTTCTGATCCAGATGGCCACTGGAAATTCGGCTCGTCCCAGCCATTCGGCAGTTCCATCACGGCGTCGCGATCGCCATCGAACGTGTGCACCAGCGCCGGCCGACCCTGGTAGAAACTCAAATCCATGCCGCCAAGCTCGCCAACTTCGAGGCGTCCATCCGCTGAGATGGCTTTCACCTCGAAGCCGATTTCGTCCAGATGAGCGACGACGAGGATCTTCGGCGTATTCGAACCCGCAGGAGCGGTGCCGGCATGGACGATCAGGTTTCCTGCATCATCCGTTTCGGGCTTCGCCCAATCCGGCAGCAGCGATTTCACTTCATCGCGCACGGGCCCTTCGTGGTTGCTTGCGCCATAAGTGACTGCCAGATGCTGAAGCAGCTCGACATTCGCCTGAGGACGATGCATTTCCCTGCCGGACGCGGCGGCGCTGCCACCGAACGGACGACCCCCGGGCTGAGGCGACTTTGTTGCCGCGAGATAATCTTCGAGTAGCGCCATCAGGGCGCCCTCGTCCGATCGGTCGATTGTCTCGATGGGTGTATCCGGCCAGGCGACGGGGATGCCGAGATGGACCCAGCGTGGGGGAAGGTTTGGCGCCGGAAGGTAGCTCGGTGGAATCAAAGCGGCTGAATAGTCCTGGACCAGCGGAATGTGATTGGTCTCGGCGAGCTGCGTGAGATCGCGAGAGAAACCTGAAAGCGTGCCGTTGGTTTCGCTGAGACCGAGAAGGACGCCTGAGCCGAGATCTTGACGGGGCGCGCGGTGCATATTCTGAATGCCGGCGACCGCCCCCCCCGGAAGCAAGCGGCCTACGTAGATCATTTCGTCCGCGTGTACCGTGTTCAGAATGCGTTGCAGGCCGCGCGCGCCGCTCCACTGCTGTACGACAAACGCTACCGTGAGCGTACCGCTGAGTTTTGCCGGGTCGATTTGATGCAGGAGTTCAACCAAAACTTCTGCTCCAAATTTATCGCCGGCAGATGCGCCAGCCACCATCGCGTCGCTGAGACTGTATGGGCGGCGGTCAATAGCCACCGGGCTGAGTACGTCGACGCCGGCCGCTCGAACTTCAGCCGCCGATGTCGCTCCAATATCGACGTACATATTTTCGATATCGCTCGATTTGGGCGCATCCGCGCGGCCGTTCTGAAGATGTACGGACAGTCCCGCTACAACGCCGTCGATCCATCTGCCGTTGGCAGTGCCCACTTTCACGGGCTGCGCGGAATAAAGCTCGTTGAAAATCGGCTGCAGGCCCGACTGAGGAAGGCGCTGCAAGCGAAGGTAGCCGTCCGACGTGATTTCGCTGACCACGAATCCGGGCTCGTCGATGGGAGTGCTGAGCAAGCGGTTAGGCGCGCCGCTGCCAATCGTCACCACGACGTCGCCGAGATTATCCGTGACCGGATGAAATTGGGCGACTTGCGCGCGGATTTTTTCCGCTAGCGGCTTTTCGTAGCCAGATACAGCGGGCGTTTCAATAAACTCGCCGATACCACCTGCGGAAACCACCAGCCTCGGATGCGGCGGGGTCTCCTGAGCGAGCAAAGGCACGTTGAGCATGCCCAAAAGCGCCAAGATCGACCAGGTAAAGGCAGCCCGGCGAATCCTAACGAATTCCGGATTTCCGCGTCTTAAACCGATGTTCATGGCGTGGTTGAAACTAACACGATTGGGCATGGTTTATCTGCGATAGTTGAAGCGAGCGGCGCTTGCAGGCGCTGCGCAATGCAGGTAACGTAATCCGCGCGGAGGCGACGATGAAATACTGCATCGCAGCTTTGATTTTGGTGTCGATGGCGCTGCCAGCGG
>JASHRI010000159.1 GCA_030037435.1 Candidatus Acidiferrales bacterium
GAGGGCTTCAACATCGCTAACCGCACGAACTTTGCCAGCGTCAACAACGAAGTCAATCCTCTGTTCGGTTTCCAGCCCGGCTTTACGACTTTCAATGTGCACGGGATTCGGCCGGGCACGGCACTTCCGGGCGGGGGAGTTGTGACCCCTAGCACGCCGTTGGCATTCACGTCCGCCTTTCCCAAGCGCGAAATTCAGCTGGGCGCGCGGTTGAACTTTTAAGCTCGCTGTAACATGCAGGGGGGACCGCAGGACTGGCCCACCCCGGACTCGCGGTCCCCGCATGTCTTGGTGATCGATCCGTTTTCGTTCTAGAGGTGGTTGCCAAAGTTCTTAACGGATAAATGTTCTGGAGAGCCGTTCAGACCATGAAGATTGCGAAGTTATTCGACCTTACGGGCCGCGTGGCCATCGTCACAGGCGGCTCGGTCGGATTGGGACGCCAGATGGCCGAAGGTCTTGCAGAAGTCGGGGCCGACGTAGTCTTGTCTGCGCGCAAGAAGGAACGTTGCGAGCAAGCGGCAGGAGAGTTGAAAAAGCTCGGCGTGAAAACACTCGCACTTGCCTGCGACGTGAAGAATCCGGCAGACGTTCAAGACCTGGTTGATGCAACGATGTCGCATTTCGGACGAATCGACATTCTTGTCAATAACGCAGGCACGTCCTGGGGTGCGCCCATTGAAGAAATGCGCCTAGAGCAGTGGAACAAGGTGATCGAGACGAACCTCACCGGGACATTTTTGTGCTGCCAGGCGATAGGAAAGATCATGACCGGACAAAAGGCCGGAAAGATCATCAATATCGCTTCAACTGCGGGCCTGCGGGGCTCTCCGCCCGATTTTCAAGCGCTGGGCTATCACGCCAGCAAGGGTGGAGTGATCGCCTTAACGAAGGATCTGGCACGCAAATGGGCGATGCACAACATCCACGTAAACGCCATCGCGCCAGGATGGTTTCCCACTCACATGTCAGAAGTTTTGATCGAACGAAATAGAGAAAACATCCTGCGTGGCATTCCACTAGGTCGGTTGGGTGGTGAATACGATTTGAAGGGAGCTGCTGTCTTCCTGGCTTCTGATGCTTCTGACTTTATCATCGGGCATGTGCTGGTTGTGGATGGAGGACAAACGGCCTGAAGGAGCCATTGGAATGGATCTGAATTTGAGTCCGGAGGAAAAACAGTTCCGTGATGAACTACGCGTCTGGCTTGACGCGAACGCTCCGGCTGATTGGCATGAGTGGCGAGAGAAGCCGCTCGAAGAATCTTTTCCATACTTGCGTGCCTGGCAGCGCAAGCTGGACGAAGGGCGGTGGGCCGCTGTCGCATGGCCCAAGGAGTACGGCGGGCGCAGTGCGACGCTGACGCAACAAGCCATTTTTTGGGAGGAGATGGCTCGAGCCCAGGCCCCTCCGATGGCCAACTCGCTTGGCTTGGGGCTGATCGGTCCAACGATCATCGTCCACGGCACGGAGGCGCAGAAGAAGCGGTTCGTCCCAAAGATTCTGAGTGCGGAAGAGATCTGGTGCCAAGGGTTTTCCGAACCGAATGCCGGCTCCGACCTTGCCAGCCTGCAAACTCAAGCGCGTCTTGAAGGCGACCACTATGTCGTGAACGGTCAGAAAGTCTGGACCAGTTACGGATGGGTGGGCGATTGGTGCGAACTGGTTGTCCGGACGGACTCAAGCGCAGACAAGCACAAGGGGCTGACGGTTTTGTTGGTCGACATGAAGTCGCCCGGCGTCGAAGTGCGTCCCTTGCGCCAGATGACGGGCGAAAGTGAGTTCAACGAGATTTTTTTCCGAGACGTCCGGGTGCCGGCGGAAAATGTTCTCGGACCCGTCAATGGCGGTTGGGACGTCGCCATCAGCACACTTATGTACGAGCGAGGCTCATACGGCGCTCGCCTCCACCTTATTTTCAAACGCAATATCGACCGGCTGATCCAGCTTTCCCACGTATTTCAAAAAGCTGGACAACCCGCCGTTAGGGACCCTCTCGTCCGACAGAAACTCGCGCAGTGCTATGCGGAAATCGAAATCATGCGATGGAATCAGCTGCGGGCCTTCAGCCGCATCAGTGCAACGGGCGTGCCGGGCCCAGAAGGTTCCATACAAAAGATCTTCTGGAGCGAACTCAACCAGCGTCTCCAGCAAGTGGCGCAGGAATTGTTAGGC
Organism: Candidatus Acidiferrales bacterium; assembly: GCA_030037435.1. Taxonomy (GTDB): domain Bacteria; phylum Acidobacteriota; class Terriglobia; order Acidiferrales; family UBA7541; genus Palsa-295. The sequence goes on from JASHRI010000159.1 coordinate 2,176, forward strand.
CCCTACGGCCAGCTCGTCGCGGGCGACATCCGCGCCGTCGACAACGGATTCTGGCCGTATGGCTACCTGCGGTCGCGTGGAAACACAATCGAGGCGGGCACGTCGGAAGTGCAGCGCAACATCATCGGACATTTCGTTCTCGGACTGCCTAGAAGCTACTAGGGGAATCCATGGAATTCGGGCTCACCGCTAGCCAGCAACTGCTCAAAGACAACGCGCGAAAATTCTTCGCAGGCGAATGCCCAATGGACAAAGTGCGCCATCTGATGGAAGCCGACACCGCCTACGACGATACGCTCTGGGCCGACATGACCGATCAGGGCTATACAGGCATCATCTTTCCCGAAGAGTTCGGCGGCGTGGGCCTAGGCAACGTCGAATTGATACTTCTCATGGAGGAAGCGGGGCGCGCACTCCTGCCGGGTCCATTCTTTTCCACCGTCGTGTTGGCTGGCGCAGTGATCGACTGCGTCGCCAGCGCCGCACTGAGGCAGAAGTATCTCACTCGGATCTGCTCCGGCGACGCGCGCTCCACGATTGCGATGCTCGAGGCCAATGGGAGCTGGGACCCAGTCGACGTTCGCATCGCGACCCTGAACGGCAGATTGGTGGGAGAAAAGCTTTTCGTGCCCGACGCGCAGGTGGCGGATTTCATCGTCGTCGTCGCTCGCGATGGCATTTTTGTCGCCGAGGCCAAGGCCCCGGGAATCGACATCCAACTGATGAAGACGCTGGATCTTACCCGCAAGCTGTATACCGTGCGATTCAACAACACGCCCGTAGAGAGGCTCGGAAACGTGACCGGTCTGGCGCGCGCGCTCGACGTTGCCAGCACAGCTTTGGCTGCCGAGATGGTCGGCGGGATGCAGCGTACGCTCGACGTGACCGTTGAATACGCCAAGATGCGCAAGCAGTTCGGCAAGCCTATCGGAATGTTTCAGGCCGTACAACACCAGTGCGCCGACATGTATTTGGAAACGGAAAGCGCGCGTTCCGCTGTGTATTATGCCGCGTGGGCCCTCGAAGAAAATATGCCCGACGCGGCCGTCGCCGTCTCCATCGCCAAAATGTATGCGAGCGACGCAGCCCGCACCGTCGGCAATCGAGGCATTCAAATTCACGGCGGGATGGGTTTTACTTGGGAAAGCGATCTCCATCTCTATTACCGGCGCGCGAAAGCGTCCGAAACCACATTTGGCGACTCAACTTATCACCGCGAGCGGATTGCCCGCCTCGTCTTCGATGCTGGCATTGCCTCAAGCCAAAGCGCCTGACGACCGCTCGGAACAACGGACGAACTATGAACGAACTTGTCCAGCTCACTTGGAACAGCGACATCGCGATCGTCACGATCGACAACCCACCGGTCAACGCTCTGAGTCTTGGCGTTCCCGAAGGCATTTCTGAAGCGATCGAACAAATCGCAGCGGACGATGGCGTGCAAGCTGCGGTAGTCATTGGCGGCGGGACGACGTTCGTTGCCGGCGCCGATATCAAGGAGTTCGAAAAATTCAGATCTGGGCAGCGACCGCGCGGTCCTGGGCATTTGCCGTTGCTGCGCCAGATTGAGGACTGCCCGAAGCCCATCGTCATGGCGATGCACGGCACTGCTTTGGGCGGTGGCCTCGAATTGGCGATGGCTGGCCACTATCGCGTCGCCGTGCCAGGCACGCAAGTTGGCCAACCCGAGGTAAAGCTCGGCATCATTCCCGGCGCCGGCGGAACGCAGCGTCTTCCGCGGCTCGTCGGCGTCGCCAAAGCGGTTGAGATGTGCGCCTACGGCAGTCCGATCAAAGCCGACGAAGCGCTCCGACTAGGCCTGATCGACCGAATCATCGATGGCGACTTGCAAGCGGGCGCTGTTGGCTTCGCGCGAGACATCGTCGGCCGCCCCGTTCAGAAAACGCGCGACAAAAGCGATAAGCTCGGCACGCCCCAGGAGAATGATGCGATCTTCACTGCCGCCCGCGAATCCGCGCGCAAGAAGCAGCGCGGTGTGGTCGCTCCACTCGCTGCCATTGATGCGGTCGCGGCCTCCGCGAAATTGCCTTTCGAAGAGGGCTGTCGCGAGGAACAGAGGTTGTTCGCCGACTGTTTGAATTCAAATCAATCCAAAGCGCTGATCCACGTCTTCTTTGCTGAGCGCGAAGCCGCCAAGATTCCGGATGTACCGAAGAATACGTCAACGATTGCGATAAACAGCGCGGCCGTTATCGGCGCAGGCACAATGGGCGGCGGTATCGCCATGGTGTTCGCCAACGCCGGTATTCCTGTGCTTCTGAAGGAAGCCGATCAACCTGGGCTCGACCGCGGAATCGCCAGGATTCGACAAAACTACGTGCACTCCGTCGAGCGCGGCCGGTTCACCCAGGAATTCGTCGACGAACGTTTGCGTTTGATCCAGCCGACGGTCACTTTCGATGGTTTCGACAAAGCCGATATGGTCATCGAAGCTGTTTTCGAAGGCATGGCGCTGAAGAAAGAAGTTTTCGCTGAGCTCGACCGTGTCTGCAAACGCGGCGCGATCCTTGCCAGTAACACTTCAACCCTCAACATCGACGAAATTGCGTCTGTCACGTCCCGGCCTGATCTTGTGATTGGCACTCATTTTTTTAGCCCCGCCAACGTGATGCGTTTGCTCGAACTTGTTCGCGGAAAGAAGACTTGCAAGGAAGTAATCGCCACCGCCATGCAGCTCTCCAGAAAACTTGGCAAAGTCGGAGTTCTTGTCGGCAATTGCCGCGGCTTCGTCGGCAACCGGATGTTCCATCCGTACATGCGTGAATCCGTTTTCTTGGTCGAGGAGGGAGCGACCGTGGAGGCCGTGGACAAAGCGCTCTACGATTTCGGCATGGCCATGGGTCCGCTCGCCGTCGGTGATCTCGCCGGGCTCGACGTCGGCTGGCGCATCCGCAAGGAGTATCGCCATTTGGAAAAGCCAGGCGTGCGCCAGGCAGTGGCAGGGGACCTTCTCTGCGAGCTCGGGCGGTTCGGGCAGAAAACGGGCGCCGGCTGGTACAAGTATGATCAGAATAGACGCGCTATTCCTGATCCCGAGGTCACCGAACTCGTCCGCAAGTGGGCTGCAGAGGCCGGAGTCACTCAGCGAAGAATTTCTGCGGACGAAATCGTCGACCGCTGCATCTACGCCCTGGTCAATGAGGGCGCCCGCGTCCTCGAAGAAGGCTATGCACTGCGCGCGGGCGACGTCGATACTATCTATATCAATGGCTACGGATTCCCCGCTCACCTCGGCGGTCCCATGTGGTTCGCGGACACGGTCGGTTTGCAAAAAGTGTACGACCGCATCTTGGAATTTCATCGGCAGCACGGTTCTCTGTGGGAGCCGGCTCCGTTGCTAAAGCAATTGGCCGAGGACGGGAAAACATTCGCCAGCTTCAACGCTGGTGTGGAATCCACAGCATAGTGCTTTCATCGCAGCCTTCCCGCGACGCGCGCAAGCTCTCTCCTGCTGCACAGACTGCGATAAGCTCTCTTCGACCGGATACGCTGATGACCGATCTTCAAGACCGCCCGACCACCATCAGAGCCGGCGAAGAGCTCGACCTTTCAAAACTTGAGCCGTTTCTTCTGGCTCATTTTCCAGGTACTGCCGGCGCGCTTACCGTCGAACAATATCCGAGTGGCCATTCAAACCTGACCTATCTCGTCCGCTTGGCTGGCCATGAGTTTGTCCTGCGCCGGCCTCCATTCGGCAGCAAAGTGAAGACGGCTCACGACATGAGCCGCGAATATCGTGTCTTATCGAAACTCCACTCCGTCTATCCCGCTGTGCCGCGCGCCCTTCTTTACTGCGACGATGATTCCATCTTGGGTGCGCCTTTTTACCTGATGGAGCCCGTCCACGGAATCATCGTCCGAAGGGATCCGCCCTCAGGCCTACAATTCGGGGCCGAAGAAGCTCGGCGGTTAAGCGAAGCCTTTATCGAAAACCTTGCCCAACTCCATTCAATCGACTACGCGGCCGCTGCCCTCGCAGACCTCGGCAAACCGCACGGCTACCTCGAGCGCCAGGTTCATGGATGGGTCGATCGTTACTACGGCTCGCAGACGCACGATCTGCCGGAAGTCGCGTCGATAGCCGCATGGATGAAAGACCATCTGCCGGAATCAAGCAGTGCGACGCTAATCCACAACGACTATAAGTACGACAATATCGTGCTGGCCGCGGACGATATCACCAGAATCATCGGCGTTCTCGATTGGGAAATGGCTACTATCGGCGATCCTCTCGCCGATCTGGGCACAGCTCTTGCGTATTGGGTTGACCCACAGGATCCGGGCGACCTGCAAAAAATTCGTTGGTGCCCTTCTACTTATCCCGGCAGCTTCACACGCGCCCAGCTTGTGGAGCGCTACGCGCATATCACCGGGCGCGACGTTTCCAAGATCGCTTTCTATCTCGCCTTTGCGCGATTCAAGATCGCCGTGATCATCCAGCAGATTTATTACCGATATCAACAGGGTCTGACGTCGGACTTACGTTTTGCGGCGATGCCGGAAATGGTTCGAGCTCTCGTGCGTTCTTCGGTGCAGCTCACCGAAAGTCCGGCGATCTGAGGCAGGATTCGCGACTAATCTGGCGCGGAATTCGCATTGGACGCGCCCCACTTCCGAAGTTCCTGCTTCGCGATCGCTTCGATGTGGACCTCGTCCGGCCCGTCCGCCAACCGCAAAGTGCGCGCGCCCGCCCATGCCGCAGCCAGAAAGGTGTCCTGCGAAACCCCCGCGCCCCCATGCGCCTGAATCGCACGATCCAATAGTCTCAGGGCTACGCTGGGAGCGACCACCTTAATCATCGCGATCTCGCCGCGTGCCGCCTTGTTTCCCACTGTATCCATCATGTACGCGGCTTTCAGCGTCAGTAGCCGCGCCTGTTCGATCTCGATACGCGACTTTGCAATGTCGGCGCGGATCGTTCCCTGCTGGGCGATTGGCTTGCCAAAGGCCACGCGCGATTGCACCCGCTTGCACATGGTTTCGAGCGCTCGTTCGGCCACGCCGATGCAACGCATGCAGTGGTGGATGCGTCCCGGCCCCAGCCGCCCTTGCGCAATCTCGAAGCCGCGTCCTTCGCCGAGCAAAATATTCGAAGCTGGAACGCGCACGTTTTCAAACGTCACTTCGGCGTGCCCGTGTGGGGCGTCGTCGTAACCAAAAACTTTCAACAGGCGCTCGATCTTTACGCCGCGAGCATCCATCGGCACCAGGATCATGGACTGTTGTTTGTGCACTGGCGCGACGGGGTCAGTCTTGCCCATAAAGATCGCGATCTTGCATCGTGGGTCGCCCGCGCCAGATGTCCACCACTTTCGCCCGTTGATGACGTACTCGTTGTCATCGCGGACGATGCTAGCTTCGATGTTCGTGGCGTCCGACGATGCAACCTGCGGCTCCGTCATCGCGAAGCACGACCGGATTTCGCCCGCCAGCAGGGGCTTGAGCCAGCGCTCCTTCTGTTCGGCAGTCCCGTAGCTCGCCAGCACCTCCATATTTCCGGTGTCGGGAGCAGAACAATTGAAAACCTCCGGCGCCATGTGACTCCGGCCCATCGTCTCGCACAGCGGAGCATATTCGAGATTCGTCAGCCCGGCGCCGTGTTCAGTGTCAGGCAGGAACAGGTTCCACAGGCCGGCGGCCCGCGCCTTCGGCTTCAGTTCTTCGATTACCTTCGATGGCAGCCATCGATTGCGCTCGATTTCATCATGGAACCGCTGCTCGTTTGGATAGATGTGCTCGTCCATGAACAGCTGCAAACGCCGCTGCAGGTCTTTCACTTTGTCGCTGAATTCGAATCGCAATGTGAATTTTATCGGCCGGTGAAGCTGGGCGCGCGCTTTTCCAAATAATGCGCCACACCCTCTTTGAAGTCGTCGCTTCTCACACTTTCAAGCATCTCGCGCTCAGAAATTTCAAACGCCTCCCCGAGATTCTGAAACATCGCATCATACACTTGCCGCTTCATTACCCGCAGCGAGCGCGGGCTGACCATTGATGCTAATTCGCGCGCATTTTCTTGCACTTTGCTCAGAAAGATCTCGGCAGGAAACACCTGGTTCGCCAGTCCCATGCGCAGCGCCTCGGCCGCGTCGATCGTTCTGGCTGACAAAAGCAGGTCGAGGGCGTTTGGCACGCCTACAATCCGCGGCAACATCCACGCCATTCCGTATTCAGCCACCAGTCCGCGCCGCGCAAACGTCGTGCTGAATCGCGCGGCTTCCGACGCCCAGCGCAGGTCGCAGTAAAGCGCAATCACCAGACCTAATCCGACCACTGGTCCATTGATCGCTGCGATCACCGGCTTTCCCACGCCAAGGAAATAAGAATATTTTTTCTGGAAGTCGGATCGAATTCCAGAGCGCTGGCTACGCGCTTCGAGCGCTTGCTCCTTCGCTCGCTGGTCGAGGCCTCGATCCGCCACGTTTTTCAGCAGCGACATATCGGCGCCCGCGCAGAAACCGCGCCCCGCGCCGGTGAGCACGATTGCGCGCACGTTCTCGTGCCGCTCCGCCTCTTCGACTGCCGATCGGACTTCCTGCTCCATGACGGCGGTCCAAGCATTCAATTTGTCCGGGCGATTGAGGGTGATGGTGGCCACCCGATCAGCTACTTGATAGAGCGTCTCGTGATTTTGCATAGTGGCGGGATTATATACCGATTGCGTGGGTGCCTATCGTCTGTTACCTGCTATCGCGATCTTCGCCGCTGTATAGTGCGTTTCTGCGCGATTAGCAGCGTTCCTGCGCAGCAGCTCAACTGGCGGGTTAGGTTGGCTTCGAAGTTTTAGAGAGGGAGTCCCGTGTCCAACGAATACGACTCGCTGAGCGATAGCTTGTAGTCCATGGCTCATACGTCGGCCTCCCACCGTAGGCGTACAGCGCTGGCTAACTGCGCGTGATTCTATTGTTCTGCCGCTTCTGGCGGCAATTGCCTCTCCTTCCGCGAGCGGATAGGCGCGTGCCGGAGAGAACATGAAAACCCTATCCGATTCGAAAGTGTGGGCGGGTTTCCAGCCGAAGGCACATTACTTCGCTGATGCAGCTTGGAACGTGCCACTTCGCGAGATAGTCGGCGGCGCACAGAAACCTACGACTGTGGGCGATGCCTACCTGGACCTCTGCTTTGAGGGTTCCCCGGGCTACTCGACGACTGGGCGAAATGTCCACTTCCAATTGGACGATTAACGCGCTAAGCAGACAAGTGCGGTACTAGCCGGGTAGGTGTTCAGCTATGGCGCTGTGGCATTTGCTTTAGATGGCGACGTACC
>JASHRI010000160.1 GCA_030037435.1 Candidatus Acidiferrales bacterium
CTGCTTGGCGCAGCACGCGCACTTGCGCCCCACGGCGCTTCCATTCGGCCGCCACGATTCGCGCCATCCGATCGACAGCCGCTTTTTCGCCGCTCGGCGATTCGAAGCGCACGAATCTCCCAAGCAGACTCACCATTTCCCGCTCGCGCCGCCGCAGCAAGCGCAGCAATTGCGTCATGATCTTGCGTTGCTCTGCTCCCACGCCGCGATTTGCTGGTTTCCCCAAATTTCGTTTCCCAAGCTTCGTCTGCTAAACCGTCGAGCCTAAGCACCCGCCGCGAGTTTTGCAAGGGTTCCGCCTGGTGCGAGGCACGCCGGTATGCGTTTCCTTGTAAACACCTGCCCGGCCCTCGATTTCCACGCGCTACGAATTTCGTATAGAATTGTTCGATTCCATAACAAGCAAGAAAGTGCACAGAGGTCAACGATGCTCCTCGACGTCAACGACATTCAGAAAATCCTGCCGCACCGCTATCCTTTTCTCCTAATCGACGGCATTGAAGAGATGGAACGCTGGAAGCGCATTGTTGGAATCAAGAACGTCACCATCAACGAAAGCTATTTCCAAGGCCATTTCCCCGGAAAACCGATCATGCCCGGCGTCCTGATCATCGAGTCCATGGCTCAGACGGGAGGTCTCTTGCTGCTCAAAGAGGTGCCCGACCGCGAGAAGAAGCTTCTCTATTTCGTCGCCATCGACAATGCGCGCTTTCGCCGCCCCGTCGTTCCCGGCGATCAGCTTCGCCTGGAGATGAACGTTCTCGCCTGGCGCAACGGCTTTTGCAAACTCCAGGGACAGGCCACCGTCCAGGGCGAACTCGCCGCCGAAGCCACGCTCATGTGCAAGATGATCGACCTGGAAACGGAAAAACCGCCGGCTACCGAAACTGCCGGGCAAGCACGATGAGTGATATCGATCCGCGAGCCATCGTTTCCCCGTCCGCGCGACTTGGCTGTGGCGTCAAGATCGGCGCCGGCGCAGTGGTCGGCGACGACGTCGAGCTCGGCGACGGATGCATCCTCGACCCTCATGCCGTTGTCCAGGGTCCCTCGAAGCTCGGCCGCAAAAATCACGTTTTCTCGTTCGCGATCGTGGGCGGTGATCCGCAGGACCTCACCTACACGGGCCAGCGCGTCTGCCTGGAAGTTGGCGACGAAAATGAGTTCCGCGAGTTCTGCACCGTGCATCGCGGCACGAACAAGGGCGGCGGCTACACTCGCGTGGGCAGCCACAATCTGATCATGGCCTACGCGCATATCGGGCACGATTGCCAGATCGGCAATCACGTGATCCTCACCAATGGAGCGCAGCTAGCCGGCCACAGCGTCGTGGAAGATTACGCCGGCATCAGCGCCTTCTGCCTGTTCCACCAGTTTGTGCGCATTGGGTGCCACTCCTACATCGGCGCGGGAACGATCATCACCCAGGATGTGCCGCCATTCTCGCTGATCGTCGGAGCGCGTGAAAATCGCTGCTACGGCATCAACAAAGTCGGTCTCGAACGCCATGGCTTTTCGCCTGAGCGCATCAAGACCATTGAGCAGGCCTACCGCTATCTGCTGCGTTCCAAGTTGAACACTTCGCAAGCCGTCGAAAAGATGCGTGGAACCCTCTCCCATTCCGACGACGTCTTAACACTGATCCGGTTCATCGAGTCCACCACGGAGCGCGGCTTGACGAAGTAGGAATGTCCATGGCTTCGACCGCGGAAAAATCGCTGGGTCAATGGGGCTTGATCGCCGGGAATGGCGATTTCCCGTTTCTTGTGCTCGAGGGCGCGCGCAGCCGTGGTATCGAAATGGCCGTGATTGCGATCCGCGAAGAGGCGTCGCCTGCGCTCGAGCGCGCCGCGCGGCGGCTGCATTGGATCAGCTTGGGCGAGCTTAGCCGTGGCATCGAACTGCTTCATCAAGAGGGAGTAAAGCACGCGGTGATGGCCGGGCAGGTGAAGCACAATAAAATTTTCAGCTCCATCCGTCCCGACTGGCGCTTGGCGAAATTGCTGCTCTCACTTCCGTCGAGGAACACGGACTCGCTGATCGGCGCCGTGGCTCGCGTGCTGGAAGACGAAGGCATCGAACTCGTTGACTCAACTCAGTTTCTCGGCCCTTTGCTTCCGGCGGCTGGAGTTCTCACGCGCCGCGCGCCCGATGAGCTTGAATCTGCGGACATTGAATACGGCCGGCAGATTGCCCGCCAGATTGCCGGTCTGGATCTGGGTCAGACCGTCGTCGTTCGCGATCGCGCCTGCGTAGCCATTGAAGCAATGGAAGGAACCGACGAAACCATCGAGCGCGCGGCGCGAATCGCAGGCGGCCAGCGCCTGGTGGTCGTAAAAGTCAGCAAGCCTCGCCAGGATATGCGCTTCGACGTGCCCGTGGTCGGCCCGAAGACGATCGAGATCATGCGTCGCTCCTCCGCAACCGCTCTCGCAATCGACGCAAGGCGGACGCTCCTCTTCGAGCGTGATTCGCTGCTGCGCGCCGCGGATGATGCGGGAATCGCCATTCAGGCCTTCGCGCCAGAACCGGCGGAGGCGCGGAGAAAATTGTGACCGACAAGCCCATTCGCGTGGCAGTTGTCGGTGTCGGGGAGTTTGGCCGCAATCACGTTCGCTTATGGCGCGAACTGGATGGCGCGGAACTGGTCGGTGTGATCGACCTCAACGCCGATCGCGCTCGCCAGATCGCCGCAGAATTCGGAACGCGCGTAATCCCCGGTCTCGACGCGCTTTCGGCCGAGCGCATCGAAGCCGTCAGTCTCGCCGTGCCCACGAAAGAGCACGCGCGCATCGGCTGCCAACTTCTCGACAATGGCCTGGACGTACTCGTCGAAAAACCCATGGCTGCGTCGCTCGACGAAGCGCGCCAGTTGATTGCTTCCGCGCGCCGCGGTTCCCGCATCTTGCAAATCGGCCAAGTCGAGCGCTTCAACCCCGTAGTCACAGCCGCGCAATCGGTCGTCGCCAATCCAATGTTTTTCGAAGTCCATCGCCTCGGCGTATTCACGCCGCGCAGCCTTGATATTGACGTCGTCTACGACGTGATGATTCACGATCTCGACATTCTGCTTTCACTCGTCAATTCGCCGGTCGTGGATTTGAAAGCCGTCGGAATTCCGGTGATCACCGAAAAAGTGGACATCGCACACGCACGCATCGAATTCGAGACCGGCACGGTCGCCAACGTCACCGCCAGCCGCGTTTCCACCGAGCGCGTCCGCAAAATGCGCTTTTTTCAGGAGCACGAATATATCTCGCTCGATTTCGCGCGCCAGGATGCGCTGCGGATCCGCGTGCGGCCCGGTGCCAGCATCCCGCAGCCTGAAATCGGCTTCGAGAAATTGCCTACCGCGCCCGAAGAGCCCCTTCGCGCCGAGCTGCGCGCTTTCCTTGATTCCGTGCGCGTTCGCCGCGCTCCCGTCGTGGACGGTGCCGCGGGTCTCCGCGCGCTCGAGTTAGCCGATCGGGTAATGGCGAGCATCCTCGAGCACGCCCGGCGCGTCCAACCGAGCGTATCCATTCCCCAGGAAATTCGATGATTCCGCGCACTCTGGTCCCAGTCAACATCCGCCCCCTCGATAAAGAAGAGGCGAAGAAAGCGCCGCGCCGCGTCAACACCTACATGGACGGACGCACGGTCGTCCCTTCCGAACTTTCCGACGCGCCTCCGCTCAACGGACACAGTTCAATCCCATCGCACTTGCCGCTCGGTGTGTTGGTCAATCGCACTCTGGTACCTCGCGGAATGGCTGTGAAACCGCTGGAGCTCCCGGAGCACGTTTCCACGCTTCCACTCGACATCCTCGATTCCCGAATCGTGGTGCCGACCGAAATCAAGCCGCTCACCGAAGAGGAAATTCGCGAGTCTCAGCGCCCGCCTGAGTTTACCGAAGACCTTCGCGAAGTGGTCGAACCCGACATTTTCATCACCGGCGACGCGAACCTGTTGATGGAGCCCGAGGTCAAGCGCAAGCCGAAAGAGGACGTGCTGAAGCTGGTTCTTTCGATTGCGTTCCACGTTCTCGTGATCGTATTTCTGATTGCATCACCGAAAATCTTTCCGCCCCACGTCCCGACGAATCAGGAAATCGCGACTGCGGAAAAGCTGCTCCTCTACAATCCGCCGGAATTGCCGAAGACGCCGCCTGCTCCGGTTCCGCGAGTGCATATCACTCCAAAGGAACTGAACAAAGTTGCGCCGCCCGTCGTCCAGCCGACGCCACCGCCGACAGAGACTCAGCCGAAGGCGCCCGATCTACCCGAGCAGCCGAAGCCGCAATCGTCCGTTGTGCCGCCTCCTCCGACGCCGCCGCAGCCTTCCCAACTCGAGGCCGTGCAGCCGTCGCAGCCCAAGACTCCTAAACTGAATCTCGGGTTGACGCCGCTTTCCCCCGGCCAACAGATCCAGAATCAGGTGCAGGACGCGATCCGTTCGGGCCA
>JASHRI010000161.1 GCA_030037435.1 Candidatus Acidiferrales bacterium
GCCAAAATCTACCGATGGCGAGCATGAGAAACTCTGGAGCGTTTCGGGCTTCGGAGGTCGGGTATACCCTGTATGTAAAATCTACGGGCAAGAACCTATCCTTTGTAAAAGAAGTATCTAGCTTGAGTATTGGAAACAATATATCTTTCGCCGCATGGGAGTGTACCCATCGATGAGCGCCATCCGCATCTTAATCGCGGACGATCATGAAGCTGTAAGGCTCGGTTTGCGCTCGATTCTGGCAGCGCGCAGCGACTATGTTGTCTGTGGAGAAGCCGCCGACGGCTTCGAAGCGATCGAGAAGGCAAAGTCGCTTCGGCCCAATGTCATTTTGATGGACGTCTCCATGCCACGGCTTGACGGCGTGGCCGCAGCAAAGATTATTGGGCGCGATCTGCCCCACTCGCAGGTAATCATTGTCAGTCAGAACGATGCCGCCGTGTCTTCGGCTCAGGCGGCAAAGGCCCATGCTGCTGGGTTCGTGTTTAAAGCGGACGTGTATCGCGATTTGCCTTTGACCATCGATCGAGTGCTCGCCGACCGCGGCCACGCCATTCAAAAGGGCGAAGCGGTTGCCCCGGCGCTCGATGCCGAAATCGGCGAACAGCAGGGCTCGTTGGGCGACCAGATCCGATCTCGCTTTGGGCTTTTGCCCAACTTTTTTCAGCTTGGCCCGGAGAATCCTGAAATCAGGGCCAATCTCTTTGCTTTCGCCAAATTTGCTTATTTCGATTGCCCCATGCCGTCGGTTTTCAAAGAGCGTCTCTTCGTTCATCTCTCTCGCTTCTGCGCCGCTCGCTACTGCGTCGCCCGCCACATTGGATTTCTCGCCGGCCTTGGTCACGCTTCCGGCGATCTGCAGGCGCCGATCCAAACAGTCGAAGAGATCGTCGAATTGCTCGAGCGCCCCTTTCCGAGCGTCGAAAGGCTTTCTAAGTTCGTCGCCCTAATCGACGCCGCTTCCGAGCCGCTCTCCTCAATGCCGGAGCCCGGCACGGAAATGGAAGAAGCCATTTTCGCCCTTGCCACGCACGTCTTCTTGCAAACCGCCGACGCGGTTGTCTGCCTCAAGGCTCTCACCAAGATTTTCGACGCCCGAGGTTGGCAGTTTTTTGTCCTCTTCCTTGCATTCATCCGCACGGCTCATTATTGGACCAAGATCCACCCTGAACTCATTTTCGAAGACGACATTCGCCACCTTCTTGAGAAACATGAAGACCTCGCTCGCTGCATTCTCGATGATCCCGTAAGCAAGATCGACTCTCTTTCTCAGATCAGCCCTGCCAAATTCCCTTTGGTTCCTCAACCAGTTGATAGCCTGACCAGCTTACTCGCCGCCATCGTCGAGTCCTCCGAGGACGCGATTATCAGCAAAACCCTCGACGGCGTCATCACTAGCTGGAATCGCGGCGCAGAGCGGATTTTCGGCTATACGGCGGCCGAAGCGATTGGCCAGCGCATTAAGCTCATCATTCCCCGCGACCGCTGGGACGAAGAGGATCGAATCCTTGATCGTTTGCGGAGGGGAGAAGCAATCGGTCATTTCGAAACCATACGGCTTCACAAGAGCGGCGAACTCCTGGACATTTCCCTCACGATTTCACCGGTAAGGGACTCGACTGGAAAGGTCGTGGGCGCCTCGAAGGTGGCTCGCGACGTGGGCGAGCGTAAGCAACTCGATCGAGTCCTGCGCGACAGCGAAGAGCGGCTTCGTACCCTTACCACCAGCCTCGAATCTCAGGTCCGTGCCCGCACCCAGGAACTCGAACGGCAAAACGTAGAAATTCTCGATCAGTCAGAGCAACTTCGCGAGCTTTCAAACCGGCTGATGCAGTCGCAGGACCACGAACGCCGGCGGATCGCGCGCGAGTTACACGACAGCGCCGGCCAAATCATCGCGGTCCTTTCCATGGCCCTCAACGATATCAGCCAGCGCGCGAAAGCGGATCCGGCACTTGCCAAAGTTGCTGAGAACAGTCAGGAATTGGTCCAACAGTTGAATGACGAGATCAGGACCATGTCTTACCTGCTGCATCCTCCTTTGCTCGACGAAAATGGCTTGCTGGACGCCATTCGCTGGTACATACAGGGGGCCACGGAACGCAGCGGCATTAGCATCCACCTGATCATCGGCGAGGATTTCGGGCGGCTTCCTCGTGAGATGGAGTTGGCCCTATTTCGCGTTATGCAAGAAGCCCTCACCAACATTCATCGCCATTCCACTAGTAAAACCGCGACGATTCGTCTTTTGCGCACAGCCGACGGCGTCTCCCTCGACGTCGAGGATGAAGGCAAGGGCATCGCCCCGGAAAAGCTGAAACAGATTCAAGCGCGCCCAGGAGTAGGAATCGCGGGAATGCAGGAACGCGTGCGCCATTTTGGCGGCGTCATTCGAATTGACTCGAACGAAAGCGGAACGAAAATTTCCGCCTCGCTGCCGTTACAACGCGAGGCAAACGCCGCATCCGAGGCCTGAACCCCAGACGTTGGCCGTTCCGCGAAGTTTACGATGTTGAGTACAACTTCATGCGTATTCTAGTTGCAGACGACAGTGATTTAGTTCGCAGGGCGGTGGTGGGAATTATATCCTCGCAGAAGGATCTCGAAGTCTGCGGTGAAGCGAAAGACGGCCCCGACGCTGTTCAAAAAGCGCGGGAACTCTCGCCGGATCTTATTGTTCTTGATGTCAGCATGCCGGGCATGGGAGGGCTGGAGGCGACTCGCCTGCTGCGCCAACAATCGCCCGCTACGAAGGTCGTTGTTATCAGTCAACACGATCCGGCGCGTCTCTTGCCGCATGTAATCCAGGCCGGCGGCAATGCCTGCATTGAAAAAAGCAGGCTCGGACTCGACTTACTGACCAGCATCAACAGCTTTCAGCCGCCGAAGCCCTTCTGACTCGAACGCATGTTCCGCCGAATCCGAACAGCGCCGAGGTGCGCGCCTTCAGAAGTCGATCGGGATTGGCAGCCCCGGCGTTTCCTTGTGGCTCAG
>JASHRI010000162.1 GCA_030037435.1 Candidatus Acidiferrales bacterium
AATACTGGTGCCCGAACTGTCAGATTGAAGACGAAATTCGCCCTTGAACTGCTGCACGCGCTCTCGCATTCCTCGAAGACCGACACTCGTACTTTTGCCAGACTGGATCTCCGCCAATTTCTCCGCTGGGATACCCGTGCCGCGATCCCTCACATCCAGACAGATGGTCTGAGCCTTGCGAGCGATGGATATCTCGGCGCTGTCGCTGCCGGAATGCCGGTGGACATTGGTGAGGGACTCCTGCACGAGGCGGAATATCGCCAGTTCCAAGTCGTGAGGAAGCCTTTCGAAATCGGGCGGGATGCTGAGTCGAATCTTAAGGCCGCTGCGATCGGAGATGCCACGGACGTACCAGCCGAGTGCATCGGAGAGCCCGTTTTCGTCCAGAAGTGGCGGGTGCAAAAGATAGGCGGTGGTGCGTATTTCGCGATTGAGTTCCTGAACCAATTCCAGCGCTTGTCGTGCTTCGCCCGCGAGTGCAGGCCTGACCTGTTTAACCAGCGCGGCGAGCGAGATGGCCAAGGCTGCGAGATTCTGCCCGGCCCCGTCGTGCAGTTCGCGAGCGATTCGCCGGCGCTCATCGCTCTCGACTCTCATCATGCGCCGTGAAATTTCGCGAAGCTGCTCCGATTGCTGCAGTAATTCGGCGCTCTGCTCCGCCATCTCTTTGGTCCTCGTCTCGACTTCGCTTTCGGGACTTTCCGACAGCTTGCGATACCGCTCCTCGCTTTTCGTCAGTTCAGCGTCGGCGCGTTTCCGTGAGATTCCAAACGCAAGCTGGCGAGCAATGGTCAAAGCGAGACTGATCTCATCGTCGGTGAACGCATGAGGCGCCTGGAAATACGCCATGAATTTGCCGATCAGCATGCCTTCCGACGCCAGGGGAAAGAAAGCGACTGCGGCGATGCCTTCGGACCTAACGACAGCCGTGAGCGATTTGCCCAATTCGCCGCTCTCAACATCGTCGATGCAAATTGGCGCAGGCGTCCTATCGCCGAATTTCCAAGGCGAATGACCATCGGTGGCCTGGCGGTAGTCGTCTGACAATCCGCGCCAGGCAACGAAACGCATGACGTGCGACTCGTCGAATAGCAGAACGGAGGCACGATCGCATTCCAAGGCGGCACAAATAGCGTCCAAGCCCGCCGTATAGATATCTTCCAGGGATTGAGAGCGTTGAACTTGATCGGTCAGGTCAAATAGCGCCTTTTGGCGGCGCGCGTGGCCGGCCAGGACCTTTTCGCCCTGCTTTCTTGCGGTGATGTCGCGTGTGACATTGGAAGCGCCGACGATGATACCCGCGGCGTCTTTGACCGGAGAAATCGCGACGGATACATCGACCAGCCTGCCGTCTTTGCGTACGCGAATCGTCTCAAAGGCACCGATGCGCTTTCCCTGCTTAATCTGACGGAGAATCTCCTGCTCTTCGTCCCATCGATTTTGAGGAATGATAAGGGTTATGTGCTCACCGATCGCTTCGTAATCGGAGTAGCCGAATAGGTGCTCGGCCCCCTTGTTCCAACTTGTGATGATGCCGTCGAGGGTTTTGCTCACGATCGCATCGTTGGAGGAGTCCACGATTGCGCTCAACACATCGCTTGCGCGCGGAGACTGATCGAGCAAAAGGTGAAGCTCGTCTGGAGTTCGATAGCGACGGGCGACGACGGTGGCTTCGCGGTCGTTGAGGACGCATTCCGCGAGATCCTGATAGGTAGCCAGGAGCTGCTTTATGTCTTCCTCGAACGTAATGTCGGGATGAAGCCTGATCCAATAGTGGGCGGCGCGAACGAAGAGCAAGAAGAGCTTCAAGTAATGCAGGCGGGAGTCGCCCAGGAGAGTATTCAAGATATGGAGGCAGGCTGGGGCCTCGGGCGTCTGCAAAAAGACGTGTGCCGCAAACGCAAACAATGCCTCTTCGGTGTCCGAGCCGGCCGGCGGGAGTTCGTCGAGAGGCGTAGCGGCCTTCGAATAGAGCGCGAGCAGCGATCTGAGTTCTTCGCCACGGAGAAATGGGCGCTTGAGGAGCTGCACCACGTCTGCGACTGGTTGGATAGGAGCGTGACGGTCGCCAGACGGCCGGCCCAGACCGACGAGGTAACCCACGTGCCTTGCCACGTAGTAGCGGGCCTCGCAAAAGCGCGACACGTAGACCAACAGGCGCTCCTTGAAGAGCGATGGCAGTGGATTATCCAAGTAGGCTGCTTGAGCAAAGCCCCACACCTCGGAAGGAATCGCGGGAGTCTCGGATGAGAGGCGATAGAAATTTGGAACGACGCCGAACCGCGCGCGAATGCGCTCTTCCAGCAGAGGTTCCCTAAAAATTGGCGTGGGCGATAGTGCCTGTTCGCCGTCCATCGCGCCGTCCTTGGTTCTTCGAAAAGCCGAGGGCGCTGCGGCATCGGGCAAGTTCCGGGCAAAAATCCGGAAGAGGCACGACGGCGCTTTTAACCCAGAATCGTTACGTTACTGAGGGAATGGCCCGATTGCAAATAGCGATATCAGGTGATATCAGTAGCCATGGTCAAGCGGACTGCCCTGCTGATTCGCTGCAGCGTGGAAGAGGCAGCGCAGATACGAAATTTGGCAAGGAGCGAGAACCGGACGATCAGCGGATACGTGCTGAATATCATGGAAAGAGCGCTGCGCACTGAAGACCAGCTGGCGGCAAAGATGCCCGCATTTAGCAACTTCAATCGAGCTCTTTCACGGATTCCCCTACGAGTGCCGGGGCCAAGGACGGCGATCCTGCTGCGGTGCTACGTGAACCAAGCCGAACGGATACGGGCATCCGCGGCGAGAAGAGATACGACGATAAGCGCCTTCGTGCTTCATTCCCTCCGCTCGGCCTGGAATGTGGCGCACGGACGGCCTACCCCGCCCTAGATTCTTGAAGCGGCTAGATTTGTCTCATAGCGAGCTAGGGCGCGAGGGCATTCCCTCAGTGGCTAAAGCCGCGTCTGCCTCTTGCGGCGGTGCGGCACAGCTAAAGCCGTGCCCTGACGAACGGCTATTCATGAAATAGCTTCTAGGGCGCAAACGGGTCTTTTGTCACGCTTGGTTCGGACGGCTCGATGACTTTCGCGGCGGCGGAATCGAAGACGAAATATTGATCGGGCCCGGCGCTGTTCAATTCCTCAACTCTTTTTTGCGCTTCTTCGATTCCCTTCACTGCCTCGATGAGCACCGTGGTGTTGTCGCCCACCTTTCGAAAAATCTGATAGCTATTTTCAGCTTCCACGAATGAGCCTCCATGCTTCGGCGAGGATGCTAGATGGCGCGAAGGCAGAAGTCTAAAACCGCGGACCAAGGGTTTCGATTCATGGATTCATGTACGTTAAGCCGGGAGTCGCCGTAGGAAGATCGGGCTTAGCCATGATGCGCGGAGCGACTCTCGCAAGGTGAGGCGCAGGATAGCCGGGGCATTGCACGAAGACGGCAAACTCAGCCGCCTTCGCCGCGTCCTAGCTCGAGGCGTCTACGAAAATATCTTCGCGGAACACGCGGCTTTTGTGGTATGTGCGAGGCACGAGGCCACAGGATGGCGGCCGTTTGAGCGGACGCCTGGGTGGAAGCAGGCATCTTTTCGCGCGTACCAATCGGGCAAGGCAGGGGGAAAAACATGCACAGCAAATTTCCATTCATCGGCGCGATTGGGGCGGTGGTGCTCGCAGCTGCGTTGAGCGGATTTTGCCCGCGGGCCGCGCTGGGCGGCCAAGCGGAAGCGGCAAATGAAGCAAGCTGCGATCGCGCATGCCTGGACGGAATGGTCGATCAATTTCTTGACGCTCTGGCCGCGAATGATCCGGGGCGGCTGCCTGTGACCAAGACGGTGAAATACACGGAAGACGGGCAGCGGCTGAATCTGGGCGACGGATTGTGGAACACGGCAACGGGCAAAGGAACGTACAAGTTTTACATGGAAGATGTGGCGGCGGGAGAGGTGGGTTTTTTCGGCACGATGCGCGAAGCCGGCCAACCGATTATTCTGGCGTTGCGGTTGAAAATCGAGGACCACAAGATCGCCGAGATCGAGACGATCGTGGTGCGCAACGTGCAGCAGGCCGAAAATCTGGAAAAGCGCGGCCACACAGACCCGTTGTTTACAGAGACGCTCCCCGCATCCGACCGGCTTTCGCGAGGCGAACTGGTGCGGATCGCGAATATGTATTTTTCGGGAATGCAACTTAACAATGGCAAGGGAGATTACCCGTTTTCGGATGATTGCGATCGAGTGGAGAACGGCGAGGAAGCGACCAACAACAAGACAACCGGCACGGGGGGGAATGTGCTGAGGTCGCAGGGAAATTCGGTGGACAACAGCCGCGGGGCGGAGCAGACGTATTCGGCATCGTGGGGATGCAAGCAGCAGTTTCAATCGGGACTACTGCATTTCGTGACGCGGATTCGCGACCGGCGGTTCGTGGTGGTGGACCCGGAGCGCGGCGTGGCGCTGGCGTTCTGCTTTTTCGATCACGCGGCGGGGAAAACTCGCACGTTCAAACTGCCGGACGGGCGCACGATTACGGCAGGGCCCGTGACTCCGTGGACATGGGAGATCGCGGAAGTGTTTCGCGTGGAGCACAGAAAGATCCGGCGGATTGAGGCGGTGTATCACCGGGGACCGTACGGCATGAATTCGGGGTGGAGCAGCTGGCAGGATACGATGTCGACGCGGGCGAGGTGGACGCAGGTAGCGGCGGAAAAATAGGGGTCTGAATATGCGAGAGAAATTAAGCGTGGCGGTGCTGGTGGCGTCGTTGGCGCTGATTGCTGCGGCGGCGACGTCGAGCGGGTCGAAGGCGAACAGCATGCAGGAGCAAAGCGTGACCGCGGGAAGCTGCGATTACAGCTGCCTGACCGGTTTCATCGACCAATACATGAGTGCGCTGGTGGCGCATGATCCGAGCAAACTGCCGGTGGCGGCGAATGTGAAATTCACCGAGAACACGATTCCGCTGAAACTGGGCGATGCGCTATGGGGCACGATCAGCGGGATGGGTACATACAAGCTCTATTTCGCCGATCCACGAGCCGGGCAGGCGGGACTGGAGGCGACGATTCGCGAGAACGGTACGCCGGCGATTCTGCTGGTGCGATTGAAGGTGGTGAACAAGAAAATCACCGAGGTTGAGACCGTAGTCCATCGGGGCGCGGATGGCGCCGAGCATTTAGAGAAATTCGGGCACCCGAATCCGGTGTGGACAACGCCTGTGACGGCTGCGGAGCGAACACCGCGCGCGGAATTGCTGAAGGACGCGAATTTGTACTTCGACGGCATTATCCATTCGTCGGGCGAAATGGTGCCGTTCGATCCGAAGTGCAATCGGATACTCGACGGAGACCAGGACACGAATATGTCTGGCGACAAGGGATGGTGGGACAACGGGTCGTTCAGACCGTCGGCGATGGGAATCAGCGAAAACATGAGCACCGGGATTTGGAAGTACATCCATTCGATCAATCCGAGGCGCTATCTGATCGTCGACGAGAAGATGGGAATTGTGTTTGGCGTGTTCATGTTCAATCATCCGGGAACAGTGAAATACGCGGACGTGAAGGGCGTGGGAAAGGTTCCGATGCCGCCGGTGACGCAAAGGCCGTCGAGCGTGGAAATGGCGGAGTTTTTCAAGATTGACGGGGGGAAGATTCGGCAGGTAGAGGGAGTTTCGATCGCGCTGCCGTACGGAGCGCACACGGGCTGGTGAGGGCTGGCGTGCGAGCCGGCGATTAGGTGAGACGGGAGAGTTAAGCGATGCGAGCGAGAAAAATGATCATCGCGTTGGCGGGAGCTGCGATCTGCGTGGCGATGGCGGTGGCGGCGTTTAGCGCGACGGGCAACGGCGAGGGCCAGTCGATGCGGGCAGTGGCGGGAACCTGCGATTACAGCTGCCTGACCGGGTTCATGGACCAATATCTGAGCGCGCTGGTGGCGCACGATCCGGGCAAGCTGCCAGCGGCGGCGGACGTGAAATTCACGGAGAACACGATTCCGTTGAAGCTCGGCGATGCGCTGTGGGGCACGATCAGCGGAATGGGAACGTACAAGATTTACTTCGCCGATCCGGAGTCCGGACAGGTGGGCACGGAAGCGACGATTCGCGAAAACGGCACGCCCGCGATCCTGGTGGTGCGGCTGAAAGTGGTGAACCGGAAGATTACCGAAGTTGAGACGATTGTGCGTCGCGGGGCGCAACCTGCGCAGGACTTGGAGAAATTCGGCCACCCGAATCCCGTGTGGACGACGCCGGTGACGGCCGCAGAACGGACGCCGCGCCAGGACATGATCAAGGACACGAATCAATATTTCGAAGGCATCGTGCACCTTTCGGGCGATATGGTGCCGTTCGATCCGAAATGCAATCGCATTCTGGACGGCGTTCAGGACACGAATAATCCCGGGTACAACGAGGGATGGGGACACGGCACGTTTAATCCCGCGGCGATGAGCTGTCGCGACAACATGAACACGAAGATTTGGGCGTACATCAAATCGGTGAATCCGCGGCGCATCTTGATCGTTGATGAAAGGATGGGAATCGCGTTTGGATTTTTCATGTTCAATCATCCTGGGACGGTGAAGTATGCGGACGTGCCGGGCGTGGGCCGGATTCCGATGCCGCCGTCGGCGCTGAGGCCGTTTAGCGTGGAAGTGGCGGAATTTTTCAAGATCGAAAACAACAAAATTCGGCAGGTTGAGGGCGTGCAGTTGGCGCTGCCCTATAAATCTCCGACTGGATGGGGCAAGTAAGCTAAGGAACTTTCACTCCGAGCCTTGATTCGACTCGGTTGCGGCGGCATTCCAGAACGGATACGGTAAACCGGCGAGCCGATTGATCAGCAAGGCCTGTGCGACGAGCAGAAATACTGCGACTTCGATAATTACCAGTTCACCCGGCTTCGAAATAATCCCGAGAGAAACAATCAGCGTAGTGGCGCCCGCGGGCGGATGGCTGATTTCAAGAAGAACCATGAACGCGCCGGTCGCGGAAAGCGAAAGAGCAGCCGCCAAAATCCTTGGCCAGTAGACGGCAGCGTGCGCACCGTATGGCAGCGCTCCGGCGCCCGTGACGAGAAACGCTGCATAGCCACAAATCAACCCGACAGCGTGGCCGAGAATGGTGTTTCGCGGGCTGGACGCTTTGGCGAGCGGGGAAAAGAATAGCAAATATGCTGTTGGTCCAAGCGAGGGAAAGACGAACGGGTTTCGGCTCACGAGGGCCAACAAGGCAAGCACGGCGATCGTGACGAAGCCATTTATGAAAACGTAGACGGAGCGCACGAGGCGCGGCGGAAAATGGCGCAGCAGCCAGTCCAGCCTCGCTCGCCGCAGGAGAGAGAGCACATGGTCAGTGCCCGCATGCTCTGGACGGAAGGAATCGGGGTTCCCCATCAAATGTTGGGCAGCAGGTCGAAGTACTCGTCATCCTCGTTTTTGCCGCCCTCTCCTTTGCCAAGCGACTTTTCGGATTCGATGAACTCGATACGCTCGATCCATTTGACCATCTTGTAGCCGAGCTGGTTTTCGACTCGCAGCCGGAGGGGCGCTCCATAAACTTCCGGGAGCCGCTGGCCGTTCATGCGCGAAGCGAGCAGACATTGTGGCTTACGGACATTTTCGAGACTTTGCGTATCGTAGTAGTGGCCGCCGTACAGAGCTTCGCCAAAGGAAAAGAAGGCGACGACTTTGGCTTCCGGCTTTGGCCGAACGAGTTCAATGATGCTTTCCATTGGAATGCCGCCCCACTTCGCGATGCCGCTCCATCCCTGGATGCAATGATGCATGGTGATGTGTTCGGTCATGCCGAGGCGCTCGAGATCGGCGAGTGAAAGCTCGACAGGTCTTTCAACGAGACCGGCTACCTTGAGGCGAAAGCCTTCGAAGCCGGATTCCGCCAGGCGCTTCCAGTCGTCGCGAACGGGCATTTTGCCATTGGGCCAGAAGTACGGAGATATCTGCTGCTCCGAATACTTCTGCTGCGGAGTGAGGCGATTCAGCGTAAGAAGCTGCATGGGATAGGTCACAGACTTGAGGGCATGTTGCAGCCCGCGCGGATGGTACCAGGAAATGTAGTGGGCCACGACCCACGACAGAATAACGACGGCGATTCCCACAAAGCCGAGATACATGCCGATGGGTCGCTGGTCGTCGGTGCCCATCACGATGTGGTTCATGTTGCGCGCGAAGCCGGTCATCACGATCAGCGTCACGTGAACTATGAGAAATGCGAGGAAGCTGAGCATCGTCAGGAAGTGGATGGACCGTGCCGATTGCCTGCCTCCGAAGATGCGTGCATACCAGGGAAAGCGATTTACCACGGCTGGCGACATGGCGATGCCCGTAGCGATGGCCAAGACGCCGAAAACAAAGACGACGGTGAAGTAAGCGATCTGCTGCAATGCATTGTAGCCATAGAAGCCGTTCGGCTCGGGCGGCAGATGGAATGTGGCGTAGTGCACCCAAGTGTTCCAGGCTTGAAGGAGGACCAGCGGCGAAGTGGGCACGATGCGGCGCCATTGCTCCGTATCGAAAAGCATGGCGATGAAAATAATTCCCGTGATGATGAAACCGTGCACATCGATGAAGTGCCAAACGCGCGCGATGCCGATCGTGTGCCGATAACCCGGTGTGCCGACGAGTGGCGAAATGTAGCGAGCGTCGTCTTTCGCGGTCCAGATGCGATCGCGTGGAACTTTCAGGGGCGTGAATCGGATCCATTCGCTTCCCGGTGTGCAGCCATCGTTGAAATACAGGCGAGGATGATCGACCAGAATCGACAGTCCGCTGCGAATCAGCATCATGACGAAAAGAAAGTTGAAGAAGTGGCAGTAGCGTACCCAGACCGGAAATCCGTGCGGTCCCGCGAAATTGTTGGGATATATCTGAGGGACCGCGGGAACATGAGGCAGGCCGGCAAGCGCAAATTCAATCCACGCGGCCGCGATTACTGCGAGGATCGCGATGCCGGCTCCAATCAAGATGGAAGGCCGGATCCAAATGCGAAATCGACGATCTGGCGGATAGTGAACGGCTTGATGTGCCGCATCGAAGGGGATCATTTAGCCTCCGCGATCTGCTTGTGACGGTGCCAAGGCTTGTCCTATTCCAACGACTAATGGCTGTTTCTGTACGTGGCTCGGCTCAAAAATAAAGGTCGCCGCGATGTTGACGGCAAAGGCTGTTATTCCAGTTAATTCGAGTACGGCCGAAGCGGGTAGCACTGACCAAGCCCAATTCGCATAGCCTTGATATGCCAGAATCTCACCGGAAACCCGAAGGGTGCACCCGACGGTCAGCAGCGCGAGTGCGGCGAACATCAAGCGGGCGCTCCACAATAGTCGCATTCCTGCAAATGCCGGCAGAATGCGTTGACCCACGCAGAGCACCATGACGGCGATGAAGCCAACCGTCAGCGCATGCCTGGAGGCACCCCAAATTCCACCCGAAGAGTCCCAAAGCGTCGCACCCACGCCCAAAAGAGCCGCGACAACCAGCCAGCCGTAAGCCATGCGTATGAAGTATGGAAAGCTGGGATGCACGCCGCGTGTTTTCGGTTCATGCCGTGCCGGCTCGAACATTCGCAGACCTGCAATGGCCAAAATCACCGCAGCCACAAAGAGCGCCATTGCAGGATTCTCCGACCCGGCGAATGTGAGCACGATTCCGGCGAAATCCACCACAAGCGCTGCAAAAAGCAGCCTCGGTCGAACAGGTTTGAGACCCAAGAATACCGACATCCATTTGCTGCTGAATCCCCAAACGAATGGCACTAGAAATCCCCAGGTAGTTAATACGAGACACCGCTGGTCGAGGACATGAGACACGGCGGGGGTTGCGCCGTACAGCGCAAGATAGATGGTCGCACCCAAATTTACCGCGAGCACCGACATCAAACCGATGCTTGCGCTGATAACCACCCAAATCCACGGCTCGAAGCCTCCTTTGGCTGGGCTATCGGGCCGGTGCCGTGATACCGCGCGGAAGAAAATCAAAAAGGCAGCCAGTTCGAGAACGGCCGAGGCCGGCAGCAGCCATCGCCATTTCCAGCCGTAGACGTTTGCAAACCAGCGCGCCGCGACTCCGATTGTCCACATTGCCCAGCACGCCCAGGCCGAGCCGAATGCTGGTTTGGCCGCATTGCGCAACTTCGGAACCGAATAGAAGCCGATCCCGAGGATGAAGCTGCCGATCCAGCCGAATACCTGAGCGTGTCCGTGCGCCTGAAGCCACGCCGGTGAAACGGACGCCGCGCTCTGGCGCCCACTGATCTGTAGAAGATTCCACACTCCCAGGAATGTGCCGGGAAGCAGCATAAACACGAGCCCAGAGCTGACGAAGGCCATAAGAAGGCGCGAAAGGGAGGCCTCACGCGCCCGCGCGATTTCCATGATTTCGACGGGAGAACGCGACGGACCGTTCCCGTCCTTCATTCCTGATGCATGCGCTTCGAAGAGAATCGACATGACAGTTCCTCAAGAAGCAGCAGGTTCCATCTCCACGGCGCGAGGAAAAAGAACATTATTTTCGAGATGCACGTGCTGATGGAGGTCCGTTTCGAACTCTTTGAGAGCTTCGTACAACGCCTTGAAGGTGGTACAAGCATCGGCAGGCGCTATGTAGTTCGCACTCAAGCTGCGGATTTGACGGACCAATTCGCCCGCAGCGTCGTGTTCTTTCATCATTACGTGAACTGGATTCTTTACAGTTTGAAAGAAGGGCGGTTCAACCGAAGTGTGCGCATTCACCGCCCGCTCTACCGAATCGATATAAGGAAAGAGAATCTGCTCTTCCTTCTGCATGTGCATGATCATCTCTTTTCCGACTTCGGCGAAGAGTCTGCCGATATCGATCACCTCGCTATGATTTTGCCCGTGCCTTGCGGTGACCTTTTCCAAGAGAGCTTGCGTGCGAGGGATTGCTTCGCGAACGTATCGGTGGTGCTTCTCACGAATGTGGCGCGTGAGATCGCACAGGGGCGCTGCCATCCAGTTCAGGTCGTCAGGACCGGCGTTTTGAGTGTTTTCTCGCAGACGGTCCAGTATTTCTTCCGCCGAGGTGCCTGCGTGGAGGCACGACTCGTGCAGAGATTTATCGCCGCCACAGCAATAGTCCAATCCGGCGTCTTCCAGCACTTGCCGGGCTGCCGGATTCGAGAGCGCAATATCCCTAACCTTAGTTTCGCTGCTGATTTTCATGTTCACCTCCGCCACGATGAACATTGTGAATTGCAGGTGGATTAGAGTCAGTGACCAAAGTCACTAGCTGCCGGTTTGTTCGAAGAAGGTTGGCGCCGACTATTCTGAGACGATCTGTTCTCGCTTCAGGCCGGGAAGGTCCTTCACAGTGATTGTACGTCCATCTACTTCCAAAAATCCTTCGGCCTGGAGCCGACTGAGGTTTCGGGAGACGAGCTCGCGCACCGTCCCCAATTCCGCCGCCAGGTCCTGATGGGTATTTTTCAATTCCACGCGAACGCCCTGTTTCGTCGAGGTTCCGCTGCTTTGCGCGAGTCGCAACAGAAGAGAAATCAATCGCTGTCTCACGGTCGTAAACGACAGATCTTCGATGATGCCGACCAGGCGGCGGAGGCGCGAGCCAACGACCGCAATTACTTTGAGCGCCACCTCCGGATGTTCAAGGCAATAGTCTTGGAAGTCCTTGCGGGAAATGAAGAGCACTTCAGCTTTCTCCGCAGCGGAAGCTGAAGCTGGGTAGTTCCCTCCATCAAAGACGGGGAGCTCGGCAAAGGAACTCCCCGGCCCTTCGATAGCTAATAGCTGTTCACGGCCGGTCGGAGACAGTTTGAAGATTCGAATCTTGCCGGAGGCCACCACGAATAGGCCCGAGCATGGGTCGCCTTCGTTGAATAGTGACTCGCCTTGGTCGAAGTGCCTTTTGCTGACGCGAGCGCACAACGCGCGCATCTCTGATTCGGTAAGGCTGGCAAAGAGGGGCGTCTTGCGGAGGACCGACTCATAGTTCTCATGCGTCATTTGTAGTTCGCCCCTCCAATCATATTGCAGAGCGAATGTTTTGTTGAAGCATACTGACGCCTCCGGCGGAAATCGGGACAGGCGCTTTCTGCTCCGTGCGAGGATAGGACAGAAGGGCCGTTTCAGGATGAGAGCGTGCCTGGATTATTTACTTTTTTTTAGAACTTTAATTTTGTACGCCCACGGCCCCGAACCGCTCCGGTCTATTTCACGTATCAGCGTGGAGCGCTCACGGAGGTAGTCCATATCGGCTTTATCGTGCGGGAACAAATCCCCGATGACAAAAAATCCTCCGCGCTTGAGTACATCGAAGACATTCGTGTAGGCGTCAAATCGCTTTCTCCTCATGTTATGGAACACAAGATTGGATACGACGAGATCATAGCGGGCGTCCAATTCCATTGGCGCGGTCAAATCATGCTTCACAAATGAAGTCCTGGCAGCTATTTCCAGGGACTCCATGTTGTTTTCCGCTTTATGCACGGAAATCGCGGACATGCTGCCACGCCTGAATACGTCAACACCAGTGATGCGGGCCTTCGGAAAACACTTTGCAACAACGAACATCAGAAAGCCCAGCCCGCACCCCGCATCAAGAACCCGGAGAGGACGGCGAGAAGGATAGAGAGGACGCAGCAGTCTCGAGAACGTTTTTTCAGCGTGCTTCCTGATAGCCTTCGATCTGTTTGGCGTGGAATGGTGATACGTGCCGAAATCTATGTCTACATTCATGACGAAGATCCATCATAGGGCATGGCGCGTTCTGTTCTCAATGTTTGCCATTGCTTAGGTGTTGCCTGGCGGGATTCTCCACTAGAAGATCTTGTTTATCGCGCCCAAGCGGAACAACATGCAGCTGCATCGAAATCGCCGGTGCTATTGCTTGATATTGGCGTTGGTCGGGGCGTGGAGATTTGAACTCCACACGTCCTGCGCCCAAGGATCTCGCGCACGAAGAATCAACGATTTAGCTGTAATCACGAGAATGTAGGTCAGAGGCTCTGAATTGGACGTGTAGTCGCCTAACCGGGACACTTGGTCTGGAGACAATTTGCGGGACTCGGCTGAGACTTGCGCCCAGTGGCAACTCAAGGTATCTTGCTGGGCGCTTGAAAAATATGCATCGGCGTGAGGAAACACCATGTCCGATCCGCAGATTGTTTCCAATTCCGGACTTAGCCTGTCCATCTCTGTTGTTCCGGAAGCCACCGTCGTGCGATGTCGCGGCAATCTCGTTTACCAAAACTCGAATTTCCTGAAGAGCGAAGTGAAGAGCCGGATTCCGGCCAAAGGCTGCCTAACTCTCGATTTGACTGACGTCACCCGCATGGACAGCTCCGGCCTCGGCACGCTCGTCGCTCTGTATCTCTCAGCTCGCGGCAAAAGCTGCGAGTTGCGCCTCATTAACCTCAACAAGCAGATCCGCGAACTTCTCGCTATCTCCAACCTTCTCTCCATTTTCGAAACCTACGGCAGCCAGGGCATCCGCATGCCATGAGATACACTTCGATTAGTCCTAATCATCGAGGTTAAGTGGTCGGGGCGTGGAGATTTGAACTCCAGACCTCCTGCGCCCAAGG
>JASHRI010000163.1 GCA_030037435.1 Candidatus Acidiferrales bacterium
ACGCGCGCCAACGCCAGCAACATCCCGGTGACGATGCCGCCCTTGGCGGCCGGCAAAACTACGGTCGCGATTGTCTTCCACTTGCTCGCGCCCAGAGCCATAGCGCCTTCGCGCAAACTGGTGGGAATCGAGCGCAGGAATTCCTCGGTGCTGCGCAGCGTGATCGGAATCACCATGAAACCCAGGGCAACGCCGCCAGCGAGTGTTGAAAAATGTCTCATCGGAATTACGACCAGCGAATAGGCGAAAATCCCCATGACGATAGACGGGACACCGTTGAGCAAGTCGGTGGTGTAGCGGACGATGAAGGAAAACGTGCGACCGCCGAATTCGCCGAGATATACACCCGCCAACAACCCGATGGGCAGGCCGATCAACGCGGCGAGCAGCAACAGCTTCAAACTGCCGACGATGGCGTTGGCCATTCCGCCACCCGTCTCACCGACCGGTTTTGGAAGCTGCGTGAAAAACGCCCAGTTGAGCGAACGGCCGCCGTTGTAGATGAGGTAGCCGAGGATCAGAAACAGAACCGATACCACCGCGAAAGCTGCGACGCCCGTGAGCGTGAGCATCACGTAGTTCAATGACTTGCGCCACATTAGGCGGACGCTCATGCCGGATGTCCTCCACCGCGCTCGGTGGCCAGGATCAGAAGACGAGCGAGGCCGTTGAGAATGAATGTGAGCAAGAAGAGGACCAAGCCAAGCTCAATGAGAGCGCTGAGATAGACTTTCCCGGTCGCTTCGGTGAATTCGTTGGCGATCACAGCGGCGATGCTGTATCCCGGTGCGAAAAGTGAGGCCGCAATTTTCGGGTCGTTACCGATAACCATGGTGACCGCCATTGTTTCGCCCACTGCGCGCGCCAATGCAAGAAAAACGGAACCCATGATGCCGGATCGAGCCCAAGGCACGACGGCATGCCATGTCGCTTCCCAGCGAGTGGCGCCAAGGGCCATAGCGGCTTCGCGCTGCTCCCGGGGAACCGTGAGCAACACTTCGCGAGAGACGGAAATGATGAATGGCACCACCATGATCGCCAGGACGATTCCCGCAGTGAGGAATCCGACGCCATAATTCGGCCCTTGGAAAATAGGCAGAAATCCCAGCGTGCCTTTGAGCGCCGGGCCAATCACCGTGCGCATCAACGGCACGACGACAAAAATACCCAGCACGCCGTAGATCACACTTGGCACGGCGGCGAGCAGGTCGATCAGGAACGAGATGGTGTTTGAAACCGTGCGCGGAGCGAGTTCGGACAGAAAAATCGCCGCGGCGAGGCCCAGGGGAAGCGCAATGGTAAGAGCGATCACGGAAGTAACTACGGTGCCGTAGATGAAGGGCAGGGCGCCGAAGTGCTCGAACACCGGATCCCACGCTCGAGAGATCCAGAAGCTCCAGCCAAACTCCTTGCGCGACGCGACCGAGTTGATCCAGAGCTGATAGACCAGGAGCGAAGTTATGAGAATGATCGAAGCGGCGAAAATCAGCGTGACGATGTGAGCGACCGCATCGCCGTCGAGAAATTTACGCAGCGCGGCACGCGCCGTCCATGGAGACGGCACGTGCGCGGCCGCACTGGCTTGAGAGTTCATCTGTCACTGGAGCTGGGACAGCTGCTTCGTATTGAGAGCTACGACAGCCTTGGGCAAACGGGCGTAATTCAGAGCCTCGACCTCGCCTTGTCCGCTGACCAGCATCCAGTGGAGAAAATCAACGATGGCTTTTTTCTTAACCGGGTCGGAAATCTTCTGCGGAATCAGCAAATAGGTGAAGCTGGAAATCGGATATGTTTCGGCACCCGGGGCGTCGGTGATCGAGATGCGCATGTCGCTCCCCATCTTTTGCGCGACGCCAGCGGCTGCGTTGGTGACCGATTCCAGGTCCGCCTTCACGAACTTGCCCGCAGCATTCTGGACCAAGCCGTATCCCATGTGGTTCTGGAGCGCATAGATCAACTCGACGTAACCAATCGAGTTGGGTGTTTGCTCAATCAAACCAGAGACGCCTTCGTTGCCTTTGCCGCCAAGGCCCACAGGCCAGTTCACCGAGGTATTAGCGCCGACGTGGCTCTTCCAATCGGGGCTTACCTTGGAAAGATAGTCCGTGAAGACGAAGGTCGTGCCGCTACCATCGGAGCGGTGCACCACGATGATGTCGTTGCCGGGGAGCTGCACGCCCGGATTGCTCGCGGTGATTTCCTTATCGTTCCACTTGGTAACTTTCCCGAGATAGATGTCCGCGATCGCCTGGGGCGTGAATTTCAAGGTCGCGCTGACGCCAGGTACGTTATAGGTGGGCACGACCGCGCCGAGGACCGTGGGGAACTGAAGGATCTTGAAATTGAACTGGCTCAGGAGCTGATCGTTCAGCGGCATGTCCGAGGCGCCGAAATCGACGGTGCCGGCCTTGAGTTGCTGGATTCCGCCGCCCGAGCCTATCGATTGATAGTTGATCTGAATACCGGGATTTTGCTGGTGGTAGTCGCTAAACCATTTTGAATAAATGGGATACGGAAAGGTGGCGCCCGCCGCGTTCAGGAGCACCGGGTTCGATTGCGCCGCCGCAGTGAAGGCGAAGCACAAAAGAAGCGACATGCTAAGCAAAGTCTTCTTCATAGTCGGTGGATTCTCCTCCTTGAGTGTGTTCCGGAACTGTTACAGCCGCGTTACATCGCGAAGAATTCAAAATGAACGGGCATCCTCGGCCCGAAAGAGGCGAGAGGCGCGGTTTCGGGGGTAGGTCAGCCGCGCCTCCCTGGCGAGCGATTCGGGGTTTGTTACCGCAAGTTTTGAAACGAGCGCAGCCTACGGATCGCAGTTGAACTCAACGTAAGGAGGATATGAAAAATAGATGATTACTCGCTCGCGACTGCGGCGATCGGCGCTTGGCTTTCAAGCTGGCGGGCGCGGCCGTGGCGAACTTCCAGCCCACGCACCCAGAACAGAATGTCTTCGGAAATATTTGTCGCGTGATCGGCGATGCGTTCGAGATGGCGCGAGGCGAGGACGAACTGAAGATTCGGGGCAGCCTGGGCTGGATTCGCCGAAATGCCGGCGAGGAGCGACTCGAACACGCGGTCACGGTATCGATCCACAGCGTCGTCGCTTTCGAGAACCTGAATCGCGAGCTCGGCGTTCTGATAAATCAGCGCGCCCAGGCATCGGGAAACCATCGCGCGGACAGCTCCAGCCATCGGTTCGAGTTCGGCAGGCGTTTCCGTAGCGCCCATACCCGCCAGGGAGATGGCGCGCTCGGCGAGATTCACAGCCAGGTCGCCCATGCGTTCCAGATCGTTGTTGACCTTGAGCGTGGCCACGACCTGACGGACGTCTGCTTCGGTCAGATTCCGCTCGCGGAGCAGACGGATGGCGTGCTCGTCGATCACCAATTCCATTTCATTGATGCGCGGCTCCGTGCAGAACACTTGACTTGCCAGGCGTTCCTTCCTCTCCAGCAATGCAGCCATTGACATGTTCACCGAAGCTTCCACGGTCCGGGCCTGCGAAACTAGATAGTTCATGAGCGCCGTTTGAAATATGCCGTGACTGCCTATTTGAGTTCCGTTCATTGTGTCTCCCTGTGCCGAGTTTGCCTTCCACCCCGCATGCACAATCGC
>JASHRI010000164.1 GCA_030037435.1 Candidatus Acidiferrales bacterium
CTGGGCGGCTTCTATTTCCAGCCGGCGGTGCGGGAGTCGTTGCAGCAGTTGGGCGTTTACGACAGTCAGATTGTGCCGCAGCTCCAGAATATTCTGGGGCAGGCCCAGTCGACACAGACGATTCCTCCGGGCCTGTTTGAGGCGCCTTCGACCCTCCGGTTTGCGGTGAGCCGGACATTCTGAGTGGCGAGGAGAACGGCGGCAGTATGAGCTTCGAAATCCGCAGACTGGCGAGCGAGGGAAATCCAGCACCGATGGCAGGAGAAAAGCGCATGAGATCTTGGAGTCTGGGAGTGGCGATACTCCTCGCCTTACTGGTTGCGGGCTGTAGCGGAAATTCCACTGAGGTGTCCGTGACGATCACCGGGCCCGCGCCGGCTACCACCGGTTTACCCGTGCAACTCACTGGCACAGTGCAGTTGGCAGCGACAGTCTCGGGCATCTCCGCGACGACGGTCTTTTGGCAAATTTGCCTGGCTCCATCTCTTTCCACCGCTCAACCTACGAATTGCACACCTGGACAGGGACCTACGCAGTGCACCATTCCCACCGTCACAAGCCCGTTGACTGGATATGGCACCATCACGCTAAACGGACTGTATACCGCGCCAGCGAAGGCTCCGGCCTCGAACAAAGCGATCGTGGTCGCCACGAGTTGTGTTCGTCCGCTTATATTCGGGACCTACGACATCGTTATCGACTCGGGATTCCGGGTGACGGTCACACCCGCGACAGCGACCATTGGCACTGAGCAGTCATTCCAGTTCAATGCGACCGTCACTGGACCATCACAGAGTACGGTCACGTGGGCTGTGTGCGAGGCTAGCACGACGGGCGGTTCTCTCAACTGCACCGTCGGCAATCTCGGTACGATCACGCAGGGCGGACTTTACACCGCTCCCGCCACGGCCTCTGGCGCAGCGACAATCCAGGCGACCTGCACAGCCGATCCCACGCAGACTGCCACTGCGGTAGTTACCGTCGTGCAGTCTGCTCCGCCAACAATTACGACGATGGATCCCACCGTTGCCGCAGCGGGTTCGGCGCAACAGGATGTCTACGTGACCGGCACAGGATTCCTGAACACAGAAGAAGTGTTTGTGACCGTGCCTCCACTGCAGCCTGTTGCAGCGCCCACTACATTTATCAGCACGACGCTATTGCGAGCCACGATTCCCGCGGCCCAGTTGACGCAAGCCGGCACGGCACAGCTCAGTGTTCAGACCCCCGACGGCGTCCTGTTTGCTTCCGCGCCCAATCTGAATATCTTCGCCACGCGACCAGTGGTTGTGGCGTCGACTCCCGAGAGTGTTACGCAGAGTACACCTGGGGTCAGTGTGGCTTTGACCGGCGGATTCTTCTCGGCCGCGAGTGCCAACGCAACCACTACAACGTTCAACGGTGCTCCAGTTTTAGAGTCGATGAACAGCAGCCGCCAGATGTCCATTTCGGTGCCGAGTGCGGCGATTCCAGTGCCCGGCCTCTATCCGATCCTGGTGCAGAATGCGGGCGTCAGCCCCAGCGCGTCCTTCATGTCCGGATTGAATCTAGGCGTCAAGCCTCCCGCGAATAGCGCCGCCTTGGTTAGCGGGCCTATTGCGGTGGGAACGACCCCCTCATCCGTTGCAGTGGATACATCTCACGGTATCGCTGTAGTCGCCAATACAGGCTCCAATTCCGTTTCGCTTGTGAATCTCGCTACCGGAGCGGTGGTCGGATCGCCGATTGCGGTCGGGAATCAGCCCACTGGTGTTGCCGTCGATGATTTGTTGCCGCATCCCGTGGCGCTGGTGGTCAACAGCACGGACCAAACCGTGACCGCGATCGATCTGACGACCCTCAATCAGGTCACGCTGTCCGTTTCAATCAGCAGCGCTACCCCGCCCACGTTGCCTTACTCGGTTGGTATCAATTCCATGACCCCTCAGCCGGTTCCGAATGTCAGTCCGGTCGTTCATCGAGCTATCGTGGCATACCAGTCCTCGAATCAAGCCACAGTGCTCGATGTTTCTGACAATCTGTCGCTGGCAGGCGGCACGCCGGTTGTTTCCGTGGTCCAGCAAATTGGAAGCAATCAGGCCGTATCGTTCAGCACCGGCCTACGTCCCGCCGTGGCCGTCGATCCTCGCTTGAATTGGGCGGTGATCACTCCGGGCGGCGCGGGAACGATCAACGTCGTCGATCTCGGCCGGGACGCGGTTTCCGGCACCGACGTTGGGCGAGTGCCTCAGGTGGTGGGCACACTGTCGATCACCACCACGGTGCAGGGAATTGGGATCAATACTGAGACTCACGGCGTGCTGCTCAGTGATCCAATCTCCGGTGCGTTGACCACGTTTACGCCGCTCGATAACACAGTCACGAGCGTGACGAATCCATGCAGCACTCCGCCATGCGTCGGAGCGCCATTCAATGTTCTTGGGTTTGGCGCAGCGGCGGCAAACCCACTTGACGACGTAGCCGTCGCCGTCAACAACGGCACGGCCGTGATCGTCGATCTTGAGAACAGCCTGCT
Organism: Candidatus Acidiferrales bacterium; assembly: GCA_030037435.1. Taxonomy (GTDB): domain Bacteria; phylum Acidobacteriota; class Terriglobia; order Acidiferrales; family UBA7541; genus Palsa-295. Next base: position 2,516 of record JASHRI010000164.1, read on the forward strand.
GCTTCAAACCATCACCGGTCTCGGCACTTCGCCGACCGTACAGGCTGTAGCGGTCGATCCGGTGGGCAATCAGGCAATTGTGGCGAACTCGGGAGATGGGACCGTTTCGATTCTCTCGATGGGCCCCGCTCTAAATCCAATGCAAATTCTCGAGGAGAGCCCGTTCGTCACCTATACATCGACTGCTCCGCTTACTGTGACTCTGACAGGGACCTTTCCAGATTCTCCGACCGCACCGGTGGCGCGGCTCGATCAGACGCCGCTCGTGACGACACCGGTGGCGGGCACATGCACGACCACCGCTCCCATCACCTGCCGGCAGTTGACCGCCGTGATTCCGGCATCGATGCTCGGTGCGGCGCGCCGCTTCGCCCTTGATGTGCAGAACCCGAGCACTGGTGGCGTATCGAACATCGAAGATTTCACGGTGATTCAGGCCATCCCGGTGGGCAATGCCCCTGTCGGCGTCGCCGTAGATAGCGAACGTGATCTTGCCGTGGTGACAAATTCCGGGGACGGCACCGCCTCTCTGGTGTCGCTTGCGGCGGGTAGCGCTGAATCACCCGATTCGCTGGGACCGGTAGGCGTAGTGGGTGCACCAGTTCCTGTGGGTTCCTCGCCCGCGGGCGTTGCAGTGCTGCCTCGTTTGCACTTGGCCCTGGTCGCCAACAACGCCAGCAACGACGCTACGGTTGTGGATGTCACCGGAGTTACTTCGCCCACCGGGGTCACGCTTTGCGGAACCAATTGCTCGGGACCGACCGGCGTGGCCATCAACGGCGATACGGCTACGGGCGCAATAACCAACACAAACACGGCGGGATTGTTTACATCCGGCAGTTTGAGCATTGTGCCGCTGTCTCCTGTTGCAGCAAGCGCCACCGCTACCGCCACCGTGGACCAGGACCCGGTTGCAGTGGCTATCGACCCCACGCTGAATTATGCGGCTGTCGCAACAGCGTCCCAATCGAGCAGCATCGACATCATCGATATGTCCAGCGAGGCGAGAGTCGGCGGAGTATCGGGGGCATCGCTGGGAAACCCCAGCGGCGTCGTCTTCGACCCAGTCAATCAAGTTTTCCTCGCCGCCAACAGCCAGCTCAACAATATCGCGATTCTGGATCCCGCTACGTTTATCGAAACGCCGGTGAACGTAGGCATTGCGCCAACTTCGCTCGATTACAATTTCCAAGCCAGTACACTCGT
>JASHRI010000165.1 GCA_030037435.1 Candidatus Acidiferrales bacterium
AGTTTCGTTAAGCGCCTTCGCTGCGATCTTCACAAATCTAGGCGTCTATTGCGGCCCCCGCTGCCTACAATGTGCAGACCGAAGTCCTTGAAAACGGGTCACGATGGAATGAGAATCGAACCGGATACCGAAGTGAGAAAACCCGCAGCAGTTCCGAAGCGGCGCGTCCTGGTCGTCGACGACGATGTAGAACTATGTCAGCTCCTCACCCAATACTTAGCCGAAGAGGGGTTTGCCGTGGAGTCGGTCCAATCCGGCTTGAAGGGCGTCGAGCGCGCACTTTCCGGAGAGCACTCGATCGTGGTGCTCGACGTGATGCTTCCCGAAATGAAGGGCTTCGAAGTGCTGCGGCGCGTTCGCTCTCAATCTCGTATGCCTATTCTGATGTTGACTGCTCGCGGTGACGATCAAGACCGTATCCTTGGTCTTGAGATGGGCGCTGACGACTATCTCCCAAAGCCATTCAATCCCCGCGAACTCTCCGCCAGAATCGAGGCTGTGCTCCGCCGCGCTCAGCCCGATGCCACATCGGTCCGTCCCGGGGCTTCCGAGCGCATTGTTCTCGAAGATGTCGAGCTCGACAAGGGCGCGCGCGTTGCCCGTCGCGACGAGCTCCCGCTCGATCTCACCACGGTCGAATTCGATCTCCTTGAGATTTTTCTGAAATCTGCTGGCTCAGTACTCTCCAGGGAAGAGATGGTGCCGGCTGTGCTGGGCCGCGAATTTTCTCCATTTGACCGCAGCATCGATACTCATGTAAGTAATTTGCGCAGAAAGCTCGGCCCCCTGCCGGATGGCAGCGAACGCATCAAAGGCGTTCGCGGAATCGGATACCTGTATGTTTTGTCTCGCGGCTCGCACGCGGGTCGGTAACGATGAATAGTCTTTTCTTCAAAATCTTCCTGTGGTTTTGGCTGGGCATCGTCGTGGTCAGCGCCACGCTGGTTACGTCGGCGGCTCTGATTCGCTCGCGCTCGGCCGAAGAAGAACGTTGGCGGCAGAAGTATCAGTTGACGCTCGACCTTCGCTCTCAGCACGAAGCCGATTCGTTCGAACGAAGCGGCGTTGCCGAAACCTCGAAATACATCGGATCGCTCGAGCAGCGCGATCCGATGGTCAACTACCTGTTCGATGCCGAGGGCCACGAAGCACTCGGCCGCCAGGTTCCGGCCCGCGTTTCGAAGATATTTGCGTCCCTCAGCCAAGCTCCGCCCGGGCAGCCGTATTTTTTCAACCAGGAAAGGATCATGGCCAAGCGAGTCGTTGGGCCGAGTGGCCGTCCCTATCTCTTCGTCATAACGTTTCCGCCCCGGCCATTTCTGCCGCACTCGATGGTTCAATTCCTGTTTCAGGATGTCGCCACCGAGGGCATTCTCCGCGTTGTCGTCGTCATTTTGACCGCCGGCATTTTCTGCTTGTGGCTCGCGCGCCACATCACCGGGCCGATTGGAAAATTGCGGGTCGCGGCGCGGGAAATCACCAGCGGCCATCTCGACGCGCGGGTTGACGAGCGCGTTGTGAATCGTCACGACGAGCTCGCCGACCTTGGCAGCGATTTCAACCGCATGGCGGAGCGCATCAGTGCGCTCGTCACGGCGCAGCGCCGTTTGCTGGCCGACGTTTCTCACGAGCTCCGCTCGCCGCTGACGCGCTTGAATCTCGCGCTCGGCCTTGCTCGCCAACGCACCAGCCCCGAGGCCCTCGAGCATCTCGATAGGATCGAGCTCGAGACTGATCGCCTAAACAAGCTAATCGGCCAATTGCTGAATCTTGCCCGCATCGAAAGTGGCGTCGATCTGCAGCAGAAGCAGGTCTTCGATCTCGGAGCGCTCGTGCAAGAGGTTGCCTCCGATGCGGATTACGAAGCGCGGAATCGCAATTGCACCGTCAAGTTCGAGCCGTGCTTTCCGTGCATGGTCAATGGCGCGCCGGAAATGTTGCGAGGTGCGGTGGAAAACGTCGTGCGCAACGCCGTGCGCCACACCGATGACGGCACGATGGTGCAGGTATCGATCGAATACGGCACGAACGACATGCGCCACGCCAGTATCCGCGTGCAAGACCACGGCTCCGGCATTCCCGAAGAGCAGCTCGCCGAACTGTTCATTCCGTTCCACCGTGTTGCCGACGGAATCCGCAAAGATCCCGCCGGCGCTGGTCTGGGTCTTGCCATCGCTGAGCGCGCTTTCAAGCTTCATGGCGGCAGCGTCACCGCGGCTAACGCGCCTCAAGGTGGCCTCGTCGTCACCCTGGAGCTTCCCGTGCTCGACCCAGATCAACCACCTCTCGCCGAATAGTCGCCGCCCCGCGGGCCGTACTGGGATTTTCCTGTCCCCTTGACCGGATTCCTTGCTGAATCTTCCCACAACAAATACACTAGCGGTCAACTCGGGAGGCCCGTCATAAAACTCTCAGTCTTCTGCGGAGTGAGCGTTGATGGCTTTCTCGCTCGGCCAGACCATTCGCTCGATTTTCTGGATGCGGCTGGGCAGGAGCCTCACGGTTTTGAAGACTTTTACGGCAGCGTCGATGTAGTGGTGATCGGCCGCAAGACGTTCGAAGTTGTACTCACATTCGGCCAGTGGTTTTACGGAAAGAAGCCGGTGGTTTTATTAAGCAGCCGTCCGCTCGACTTTTCGTCACTCAAAAACGCAGTGATCGAACAGATGTCGGGCGAGCCCGCCGAGATCGCAACACAGCTCAAGTCACGCGGCTTCCAACATGCTTATATCGACGGTGGCATCACGATTCAGAGATTCCTTGCGGCCGGATGTATCGACCGGCTGGTGATCACGCGCGTGCCCATATTGATCGGAGCAGGCATTCCGTTATTTGGCCCCGTGCCGCGGGACATAAGCCTTCGCCACGTCGAGACGCGCTCCTACAAAGGCGGTCTGGTACAGACTGAATACGAGATTGACGCTAAAGGATCGGCATGATGGCGGCGTGGTGACACGATGGCGCTCGTTGTCTTCCTCCGCGGTGTCAACGTGGGCGGTCACAGAACATTTCGGCCACGCATTCTCGCGCAGCGGCTGAGCGACTACGGAGTGGTGAACGTCGGAGCCGCGGGCACTTTTGTGGTCCGCAAACCTGGCTCAAAGGTGAAATTCCGCACCGCATTAATGCGGAAGTTGCCGTTCGAAGCGGAAGTTGTGATCTGCGACGATCGCGATCTCATCCGTCTGGAGCTGGAGAATCCATTTGATGCGGATTCATCACGGCCCGACATCGTTCGCTTCGTAAGCATCCTGTTGAGAGCCGGAGGCCTTCGCGCAACCCTGCCAGTCGCATTTCCGCCGGGCGGGGAATGGCTCGTACGAGTCATTTCCTCGAGCGATCGGTTTGTCTTTGGAATGTACCGTCGACACATGAAGACCATCGGCTATCTCGGCCAGATCGATAAGCTCTTCGGTGTGCCGGCAACCACGCGCAACTGGAACACGATCCTCGCCGTCGTGCGGATTTTGAAAGCACAAAAGTAGAGGCCCGCCGACCACACTCGCTGACGCGAACGGGCAAGTTTAGCCGCTCGACGCGTGCTTGATTGACAGCACTGTAACCCTGGCGTATGGTGCGCGCGGAAGTTCAGCAAGAAAGCAAAAATTGGAGTTCGTATGAAGCTGCTCATGAAATTTAACCTGATTTTGGTGGTGCTTTTTGGGGCTGGGGCCGTTCTGGTCGGATTCGTCTCTTACCAATTCCTCATGCGCAACGCCCGCGACCAGGTGATCCAGCAGGCCGACCTGATGATTGAGAGTGCGCGTTCCACGCGGCAATACACAGCCGACGAATTGGCGCCGCTGCTTGAAACCGTTCCCGATAACAAAACGCGGTTTTTGCCCGAGACGATTCCGTTCTATGCCGCCACGACCACCTTTAATTACCTTCGCAAAAGCCATCCGGACTACGCCTACAAAGAGGCGGCGCTAAATCCCTCGAATCTTCGCGATCGCGCGGAAGATTGGGAAGCGGACATCATCAATTATTTCCGCAACAATGCTGGCGCCAGTCGCGTGGTCGGAGAGCGGGATACGCCGATCGGTCGCATGCTCTATATTGCCTACCCGATTTCAGCTGACGCTTCTTGTCTTCAATGCCACGGCGAGCCGAGCCAGGCTCCGCCGACGATCCGGGCAAAGTACGGCGATACAAACGGGTTTCGCTGGAAAGCAAATGAAGTGGTCGCGGCGCAGATCGTTTCGGTCCCCATGGCGGTTCCGGTGCAAATCGCGCGCGAAGCGTTTCACAAACTCGTGGCGTATCTGGTGGCAATCTTTGTTGTCGTCCTCTTGATAATCGATGCGGCGCTCATATTCCTGGTAATCCGGCCGGTCCGCAGATTGTCGCAAGTAGCCGACCGCATCAGCAGCGGCGAGACAGGCCTCGGCGAGCTGCCCGTCACGGGGTCGGATGAAATCTCGGTGGTTACTGCGTCGTTCAACCGGATGTACGTGAGCCTTCAAAAGGCGCTTCAGATGCTCAACGGCTAGGTGCAGTGCGAGGCATTTTTTCCAAAAATTCCTCGCGTTTCCGGACGGAACTGATCTCCTCGGAAGCCGCGCGGTAAAGCTCGCTGAGGGTGCGGCTCCGCGCGGCCGCTCGCTTCACGATAATCTGTGCGATCGGGCCGATGTGCAGAGCCAGCGCTCTGCTAGCCTGATCGATTTCACTTTGCGTGAAATTGCTGCCGCTGGTCTCGGTCGGCAGGTCGGCAGCTTCCAACTTAACTGGGTGGACCAATTGAGTGAGGGTCGCTTCCGGCTCCGCTGCCCAAGCCTTTTCCAGGCCGGTCAAGAATTCGTTGGCCGTTTGAAACCGCTCGTTCGGATTCTTTTCGAGCGCCTTCAAAGCGACTCGCGAGAGCGCGTGTGAAACGCCGCGGTTCCATTCGCTGGGCGGCTTGGGAACTTGGTGCAGATGAGCGTAGATAATCGCGTATGTATCTCGCGCGTGAAAAGGCGGCCTGCCGGCGGCAAGTTCGTATAGCACGGCTCCGGCCGAATACACGTCTGAACGCGCATCGACGCGCTTGCCGCGTGCCTGCTCCGGCGACATGTAGTGCGGCGAGCCGAGCACGGTGCCCGCCTTTGTAAGCTCCGGGTCCTGCGCGGCGGTGGCGAGCCCGAAATCGAGAAGCCTTACGACGCCGTCCCGCTGCACCATCACGTTCGACGGTTTCACGTCGCGATGAATCACGCCGTGCGAATGAGCGTAGGAGAGCGCCAGCAAAATCTGCTTCGCATATTCGAGCCCCTCGCTCAGGGTGACGCCAGGCCGCTTGAGCTTGTCACGCAGGCTGACGCCTTCGATAAACTCCATGACCATCGCCACCTGGTTGTTGTGGTGGAAGGCATTGTGAAGGCCGGCGATGTTTGCGTGCTGCAGGCTGGCCAGCAGACGGATTTCCCGCAGAAACCGGTCGGAGATTTCGGGAGCTGCCGCCGGGTCGGAGTGCATGACCTTGAGCGCTTCGACTCGATGAGAGATCAGGTGACGGACTTTATAGACCGAACCCATCCCTCCCGCACCCAGGGGTTCCAATACTTCGTAGTCCCCAATACGGTCGCCCGGATTCAGAGTAGGGATATCGCGCTCGGCCACTGACGATGAATCCTTTCTTCGAAGACGCAGCGATCATCGCAGTTCCGAATCTGAGAAGCAACCAGTGGCCGGAGCGCATGCACGCGTTCGGTTCGCGGTGGGCAGTCCGACGCCCGAGCGCCTTCTGTGAGCGGTAATTTCAACATTAATGGGCAGATCATGCTGACGAAATAGCACCAGACTTGGGCTCGTCTTGCGGCAACACCAGCTTTGGCGCTGAAACCGATGGAACGGGTTGAACTTTGAGGCTTTCACGGTTAGGATTTCACTCGCTTACGAGCGGCAACGTGATGCAATGCGGGCGCGGCCGATTGTGAATGGGACGCGTCAGAGGAGACTTAGATGAGGAGAATTTCTACGATTATGATCGCGGCAACCGCAGCCCTGCTGCTGGCAAGCGCTGCGCACGCGCAGGTGACGCTGAACTCGGTGCGAGTGGGCGCCCAGGACCAGGCTGCGTTGGCGAAGTTTTATCAGTCCGCGTTCGGTATGTTCGAGGTCAACCGGATCAATGCGCCCGGCGGACCGGAGATCTTCTTGAATTTCGGCGCGACGGCCGACGCTGCCAAGGCGAACAAGAGCGAGCCGATCGTGATCACGCATCGTGAGTCCGACGACTTGAAGGACCCGATCGCGCACATCATTTTGAACGTGAAGGACATGGCGGCCACGGTGGCCGCTATTAAGTCAGCCGGCGGCTCGATGGCCAGCGAGCCTCGCGCGTTCGGAAACACCGGCATCATGATCGGCATCGCGATCGATCCGGTTGGCAATCGCCTTGAGATGATTCAGCGCCCGTAAGTCAGCGATTGTGTTTACGTGTTCCGTGGCCAGCGGCTGGTATCCCTGTCGACGGTACTCAGGGCGGCTTGCCGCTTGCGATCGCCGGTGTGATCAAAGCTGCTAGAATTGTCCCTTCATGGCGACTTTTTCTCAAAAATATAAGTCTGTGGTTAACTTCAATGAAAACGATACGCACTTTTCGGCTCGTCTTTTTTGCGTTGGTATTTGTCTCGATCGGCTGCGGAAAAACCGGAAGCAAAGTAGCACCTGCTCCTCCCGCGCCACCCGTTGATCCGGCAACCGCTGCAAGCGTCACGGGTACGGTCAGGTTTGCGGGGACTGTGCCCACCTTCAGGCCGATCGACATGAGCGCGTCTCCGGCCTGCACCCAAGCGAACTCCTCACCGGTAACCCCGCCGGTGGTCGTGACGGGCGCAAATGACGCGCTCGCCAATGTCGTTGTGTTCGTGAAATCGGGCTTGGGCCGTTATAGCTATCCGGCGCCGCAAACACCCGTTACTCTGGATCAAAAAGGCTGCATGTATGTGCCGCACGTCGTGACACTGATGGTGGGCCAGCCTTTCCAGGTTGCGAACAGCGACCTGACGCTGCACGATATTCATCCCATGCTCCGCAACAATTCTCCGTGGAGTCTTTCAGAGCTTCCCGGAAGGGCTCCGGTGAGATCGACTTTTCAGAAGCCGGAGTTTGCGGCCAACGTCGGATGCATGATTCATCCGTGGATGCGGGCGTACCTCTTCGTCTTCGCTCAGCCCTACTTTGCCGTCACTTCTAAGGATGGGACTTTCTCGCTGCAGAATCTTCCGCCGGGCACGTATACGATTGAAGCTTGGCATGAACCGAACCAGACGCTCGATCAGACCGTCGTGCTCGGGCCTAAGGATTCGAAGGCGATCTCCTTCACATTCCAGTTTTCGTCAGCGGGAACTTAGCACGAGCGTGTGGATCCAACCAGGGCAATCCGTCGACCGTGAAACGCGAAAGATTACGGCGTACCTTTACGCAGGGCTGCGGATTATAGTGGCGAGCGTTTCCATGAATTCGGCGGCACGGGCACCGTCGACGACCCGGTGATCGCAGGAAAGGGTCATGGAGATGATCGGGCGCACAGCCGGCTTTCCTTCCACGGCAACCACACGCTCGGCAATTGCACCAACGGCAAGGATTGCAGCTTGCGGCGGTACGATGATCGCCGTAAAGGAATCCACATGATACATGCCGAGATTGCTGATGGTGAAGGTCGCGTCGCTGATGTCGGCTGGCTTCAGCCGCCCGGACCGGGCTCGATCGGCCAGCTCGCTTCGCTGGCGGGCGATTTCTGCGAACTGCAATTTATTCGCGTTGCGGACGACGCCCGTTACGACGCCGTCCTGGACGGCCATGGCGATGCCGATATTGATCTCACCGTGATGCTTGATCGTTTGACCAGTCCAACTGGCATTTAACTGCGGATGTTTTTCGAGCGAGCGCGCCACGGCGGAAATCAGCAGGTCCGTATGGCTTATCCGCGTTTGGCGCGAATCGCCCTGCGACCGTAACAGTTTCTCCCGAACACTATTCAATTCGCTTGCGTCAACGTCGCGGACAACAAAAAAATGCGGTACGGTGACCCAGCTTTGCGTCGTTCGTTCAGCCATAAGTCGAGCGACTGAGCTTAATGTTGGGGTTGCCGGACTGACTTTGGCTGAGGCAGCAACTTTCGGGCTTTGAGAAGGGGCCGCGTTGGCTGGGGTCGCGCTTGACTCAGCGGCCAGAACATCCGACACGAGAATTTCGCCATCCGCACCCGAGCCTCGCAGCAGTGCAATGTCGATTCCGCGCTCTTGTGCAAGCCGTCTTGCTTTGGGGGAGATTCTGACTCGATTCGTAGCTGCTGGGGCGTCTTGGCGTGACTGCGCCGCCTCGGGGGATATGACCCCGGATTTCTGCACAGCGCTGCCCGCTGATCGGTTCGACGACTTGTCAGTGGGCACCGACTCGCCGCTCGCGAGAATCCACGCAATGGTCTGGCCGACCGGAATTACGTCGCCGGGCGCTGCCTTGATACCAGCAAGGATTCCGTCGGCAAGGGCCTCCACCTCGACAACAGCTTTATCGGTTTCGACCTCTAGGAGAATCTCACCTTTCGTGACTTTCTCACCGTCCTGCTTTCGCCACGATACGAGTTTTCCCGTGTCCTGAGCCATTTCCAGTGCGGGCATTACGACGCTGATAGGCATGGATAAGCGAATGTCTCCATAGTTTTGCTTGAACAATAGAACGGACTAGAGAGATCGAGAAGCCGGAATCGCAACCCTGCTCGCGAAGCCGAATCAGACCCCTTGGCCTTCCGATCTGGCGCCGGCTTCCACGAGTTCGCGCACGTTCGAGTTCGAAGCTGGTTCCGTTTCGCGGGTAGTCGGCAGCGGACCGTTCACGGTGTAATAGCGTTGTCCAGCGACCAGCAATTCCTCGGCTGGGAAACGGGTGATTATTTCGTGGCCCGCCTCCGTGACGACGATCTCTTCTTCGATCCGTGCTGCACTCCATCCGTCTGATGATGGCCAGAACGTCTCGAGCGCAAACACCATGCCGGGCTTAAGTACGTATTCCTGATCAAGCGAAACCAGCCGGCTGATCACAGGTTTTTCCCAAATCGCGAGTCCGATTCCGTGACCAAACTGCAGGCCAAAGCAGGATTCTTCATTGGGGAAACCAAATTCCTTGGCTTTTGGCCAGACCGATGCGACTTGCGCCGTGGTGCGCCCCGGACGAATCAATTCGATAGAAGCGTCGACATATTCGCGGCAGCGCTTATAGGC
>JASHRI010000001.1 GCA_030037435.1 Candidatus Acidiferrales bacterium
GTGCTCGCCGGTGATTCCCGCGATCGGGGCTTCGCCGGCGGCGTAGATGTCGGTCAAAACCAAAACATCCGCCAGGTTGAAAGAAAGGCAGAAATCGTCCCAGAGAATTTGGGTGCGGGTATAGCGGTGTGGCTGGAAGAGCACCAGCAGCCGCCGATAGCCGCAGAGGCGCGCGGCATCGAGCGTGGCGCGAATCTCGGCTGGATGATGGCCGTAATCGTCAATGAGCGTGACGCCGTGATAGCTGCCTTTGACTTCAAAGCGGCGGCCGACACCGGAAAATCTCGCCAGGCCCGCGCGAATCAACTCGCCAGGAACGTTGAGCGCCAGGGCCACGGCGGCAGCCGCGGCAGCGTTGCGCACATTGTGGATCCCCGGAGGAGCCGGCAGACGGAACAGGCCAAGGTCGTCGCCGTGGAATTTCAGGCGGAACTCGCTGGAGAGACCTTCGAGTTTCACGTCTGCAATCACCAAGTCGGCCTGATTTGATACGCCGTAGGTGATCACGGGGCGCTTCACGCGGGGAAGGATCGCCTGGACGCTCGGCTCGTCGAGGCAGAGCACGACCGAGCCGTAAAAGGGCACGCGATTGGCGAATTGCAGGAAAACTTCCTGAATTTCGTCGAGCGAGGCGTAATGATCGAGATGCTCGCGGTCGATGGTGGTGATGACGGCGATGACGGGCGCGAGCAGCAGAAACGAGCGGTCGCTTTCGTCCGCCTCGACAACCATGTATTCGCCCTGGCCGACGCCGGCATGCGCGCCGGCATGATTCACGCGACCGCCGACAACAAATGTAGGATCGAGACCGGCAGCGGCAAGCACTGAAGCGATCAGCGAAGTCGTGGTGGTCTTCCCATGCGCGCCCGCGACGGCGATGCCGAATTTCAGGCGCATGAGTTCGGCGAGCATTTCGGCGCGCGGGATCACCGGAATTTTCAGGTGGTGCGCTTCGACGACCTCGACGTTGTCCGAAGGCACAGCGGACGAGACGACCACTACGTGCGCGCCGTGAACCTGCCGAGCGTCGTGCCCCTCATGAACCTTGGTGCCGAGCTTGCGCAGGCGTTCGGTAACTGCCGAAGACTTGAGATCCGAGCCGGAAACAGCGTAGCCGCTCGAAAGCAGCACTTCGGCGATGCCGCTCATGCCGCTGCCGCCGATGCCAATCAAATGGATGCGCTGAAAATTACGGAACGTGACGTTCATAGCCGGCCATCCCCTTGAGCGCGAGCGGCGCTTGTGGGCTTCGCGGACCGTTCGAGGAGATCGACGATGTCCTCAACGGCTCGCGGGCGACCCAAGGCGCGGGCGCACTCTTCCATTGCTTGCATTCTCCGGGGCTGGTCCAGGAGGGAAAAAATCTCGTTTGTCAGGCGTTCCGGCGTCAACTCTTCCTGCGGCAGAAGGCGAGCGGCGCCGGCTTGTTGCATTTCCGCGGCGTTGCGGGTTTGGTGCGCGTCGGTAGAAGCTCCGAAGGGGATGAAGATGGCGGCGCGTCCGGAGGCGGATACTTCCGCCACCGTGATGGCTCCCGAACGGCAGACGATCAAGTCCGCCTGGGCAAACCTCTCCGCCATGTTCTGGATGAAGGGGAGAACCTCCGCTTTGAATTCTCGCTGCGCATACGCCACGCGAACCGCATTATAGTCACGTTCGCCAGTCTGATGCACGATGAAAAGCTGATTTTTTCTAGGCGCCCAGAGATCGAGTGAATCAATCACGGCGCCGTTGATGGGCGCGGCGCCGCGGCTGCCGCCGGTGATCAGAATTGTGAATGGCGCGGTATGGGGCTTGGGCGGAACGGCGAAAAACTCGGAACGTACCGGGCAGCCGGTGACCACGGCGCGCTTGCCGAGGCGGCGAGCGGTCGATTGATGCGCAACGGCGATGCGAGTGGCGATGCCGGCCAGGACGCGGTTCGTGAATCCGGGCTCGACGTTGGGCTCGAAAATAACGGTTGGAATGCGGTGCAGCGCCGCGAGAAGCATCATCGGTCCGGAAGCGTAACCGCCGACGCCAAAAGCGACGCCGAAATGGTGGCGCTGAAGAATTTTTTCGGAGTCCCATAGGCCAGCGGGAAGCAGAGCGGCGTTGCGCATGAGTTTCGCGCCGCCGATGCCTTTCAGGCCCGCAGCACGAATCAATTCGAGCGGCAGACCAGCCTGCGGGATCAGCCGCGCTTCCATTCCGCGCTCCGTTCCGACAAACACAACGCTACGCTCACTTTCAACGACGCCCTGCGGCGATGCCGCGCCAGCCGCGAGATTGCCGCGGCGGAGCCATTCGCGTGCGACAGCGAGCGCCGGGAAAACGTGACCTCCCGTGCCACCGCCGGCGATCAGCAAGCTCTTCGCATCCGCACTCACGTTTCGTCCGCGTGCTGGCTGATGTTGAGGAGCACGCCGGTGGCCATAAGCATTCCGATCAAGCTCGATCCACCGTAGCTGATAAACGGCAGCGGGATGCCTTTCGTAGGCAACAGGCCGAGCACCACGCTCAGATTGATTAGCGCCTGCCCCACAACCATGGTGGTGATGCCGATGCCGAGCAGCCGTCCGAATTCATCCGGCGCTTTCATGGCCGCGACGAGCCCTCGCCAGCCGTAAATGGCGAAGAGAGCTATCAGGACAACTGCACCGATGAAGCCAAGCTCTTCGCAGATGACGGAAAAAATGAAATCCGTATGCGCTTCGGGCAGAAAGAAAAGTTTCTGGCGGCTTTCCATCAAACCCACGCCGGTGAATCCGCCCGAACCGACTGCGATTAGGGATTGCAGTAGCTGAAACCCGTGGCCTTGCGGGTCAGAGCCGGGCGAGAAGAACGTCTGCACGCGCTGCAGGCGATAGGGCACGCTGGCAATGGCGATGTAAGCAGCGGGAATTGCGGCGAGCAGCGCGCCCACGATGTAGCGATACGAAAGTCCAGAGATGAACAGCATCACGGCGGCGATAAAAAAGATCATGCATGCGGTGCCAAGGTCCGGTTCCTTATAAACGAGGGCGACCAGCAGCAGGACGGTGCCGCCGGCAGGCAGCAAAGTGCGCGAGAAATTGTTGACGCCTGCGCCTCCCGGCGAGCGGCGCACCTCCAAGAACCAAGCCAGATAAAAGATGATCACCAGCTTGGCCAATTCCGAGGGTTGGAGGCTGAATGGCCCGAGGCGAATCCAGCGATGCGTGTCGTGAGAACGATCGAGAAAGAAGACGGCGATGAGCATCACTAAAACAATCGATAGACTCGTGAAAACCACGCGAGGCTGGCGCAGCTTGCGATAGTCCATTTTCATCAGCGCAAACATGCCAAGGATTCCCAGCACCACCCAGAGAAGCTGGCGAACCAGGAAGTAATATCCGTGGCCATATTCGTCGCGAGCGGTGATGGCCGAGGCGCTGAAAACCATCACGGCGCCGAAGAGACATAACGCGAGAGTCACGCCGAAGAGCTGACGATCCGGTTGCACGCTGCGAGGCATCTCTATCCTTTCCGCGCGGAGGCTCCCGCGGCGGTGCGTTGCGCCAGATTTGCGACTAATTCCTTGAAGACGCGCCCCCGATGCTCGAAGTTTTCGAACTGATCGAAACTCGAGCACGCGGGGGCAAGCAGGACGGTATCTCCCGGCCGCGCGCGCTCGATCGAAAGGTCGACGGCGCGATCGAGAGTGCCGGCGATCACGTGCGGAACGGAATCGCCGAGATCGGCGGCGATTTTCTCAGCGGCGGCACCGATCAGAATCGCGAGGCGCGCGCGCGAACGAAGCGGCTCGCAAAGTGGGGTGTACGGGCTGCCTTTGTCCTTGCCGCCGAGAATGACGACGAGCGGACCAGGAAAGGCTTCAATGGCCTTCAGCGCGGCGTCGACATTGGTGGCCTTCGAATCGTTGTAAAAAGCGACGGAGCCGATTTCTGCGACGAATTCTAGGCGATGCTCGACTCCGCGAAACGTTTTGACGCCCTGCGCAATTGCGGCCGGGCCGGCTTCCGCCAGGCTGGCGGCAGCACACGCGGCCAGAACGTTTTCGACATTGTGTTCACCGCGCAGCGGAATTTCCGAACGCCGTGCAACGACAACCTCGGAGCCGTCCTGTCGAAAAACGATCTGATCGTCACGGAGAAACGCGCCTTGCGCCACGCGCTTCTGGCGGCTGAACCAGAAGACGCGCGGACGCGCCGGCATGCGCCGGGTAACCTCGGGATCATCCGCATTGAGCACCGCGGCGTCGCGATCAAGCTGCTTTTCGAACATGCGCATCTTGGCGGCGGCGTATTCGTCGAACGAGGCGTGCCGATCTAGATGGTCGGGTGTGAGATTCAGCAGCACGCCGATTTCGGGGCGAAACGTGTCGATGGCTTCAAGCTGGAAGCTGCTGATTTCGGCGACGGTGACCGACGAATCTGTGGAGGATTCGACGAGAGACAGCAACGGCGTGCCGATATTGCCGCCGACGAACGTCGTGATCTTCGCGGTTTTGAGAATATGTGCGACAAGGGCGGTGGTGGTGGTCTTGCCGTTCGAGCCGGTGATGGCCACAAGCGTGCCGCGCAGAAAGCGCCAAGCGAGTTCGACTTCGCTCCACACGGGAATGCCCTGTTTGCGCGCGAGTTCGAGCGGCGGCAAGTTGGCAGGAACGCCGGGGCTCAAAACGATCAGGTCTTGTTCAAGGAAAGGCACAGCGGCATGCCCGCCGAGCACCAGAGTGACGCCAACAGCGCGAAGGCGTTCGGCGTTCTCCGCGAGCTCAGTCTCCGGCTTTTCATCCGTGGCAGTCACCGTGGCGCCATAGCCAGCGGCGAACAGCGACACTGCCACGCCAGTGCGCGCCAGTCCCATTACCAGCACCCGCTTTCCCGAAAGGTCGATACCCGGTCTCAACTTTTCTCACCTCAATTTCAGAGTCGTTAGCGCAAACAGCGCGAACACCAGCGCTGCGATCCAGAAGCGAACGATGATCTTCGACTCGCTCCACCCAAGCAGCTCAAAATGATGATGCAGCGGCGCCATCCGGAAGATGCGCTTGCCCGTGAGCTTGAACGAGCCTACCTGAAGGATTACCGATAAAAGTTCAATGATGAAAATTCCGCCGATCGATAGGAGCAGGATTTCCTGCTTCAGAATCACCGCGACCGTTCCTATCGCCCCTCCGAGGGCCAGCGAGCCAACATCGCCCATGAACATTTCGGCGGGATGAGCGTTGTACCAGAGAAAACCTAGCGACGCGCCCACCACTGAGCCGCAAAAGATCGTCAATTCAGCCGCCTGAGGAACTTTCTGAATTTCCAGGTAGTCGGCAAAGCGCACGTTGCTCGAAAGATAGGTGATCACGGTAAGCGCGGTGGCGGAGACGATGACGCAGCCGATTGCCAAGCCGTCGAGTCCATCGGTCAGATTGACTCCATTCGAAAAGCCCGCGATCACCAGAACGAGGAACAGCACGAACGGGATATAGGCGATGGGCCAAATGTGCCTGTAGCTGAGCAAGGAATCGATCACCAAATCCGGGTGCAACCGCTTCACGAACGGGACGCTCAATTGCGTCGAGTAGACTCCCTTAGCCTGCAAGCCGACCAGCACCGCGCCGACGAACACGCAGGTGAGCACCTGTAGCAGAAATTTGCCCTTGGCCGTCAGACCCTTGTTGTGTTTGCGAACCACCTTGCTGTAATCGTCAATGAAACCGATGGCACCGAAAGCCAGCGTCGCAATCAGCGACAAATCCACGTAGGAATTTCGGAGGTCGGCCCAAAGAAATGTGGGAATCACGATTGCGGCCACGATCAGCACGCCGCCCATCGTCGGCGTGCCGGCCTTCTTCTGGTGCGCTTTCGGTCCTTCCTCGCGAATGTATTGCTTCACTTGCATTTCGCGCAGACGCCGAATCATCCACGGACCCAAGAGGAGCGATAGCAGTAGAGCCGTCAGGCTCGCGACCGCGGTGCGGACGGTGATATAGCGAAAGACGTTGAGCGGACTGAAGTGACGCCGCAGGGCAAAGAAAAAAAGATAGTAGAGCATCAGCGACGTCCCGTTTGCCCAGCTTCGAGAGTTTCGGACGCGCGCTTCGACGGGTCGCGCCGGTGCTGCGAGTCAATTGCCTCGAGTATTCGCTCCATTTTCACGCCACGCGAACCCTTGAGCAGCAACAGATCGCCTCGGGCAACGAATTTCTTCAGAAACTCGCTCGCCGCCTGCGAGTTCTCGAAAAATTGCGCATGGTTCGCGGGATGCCCAGCCTCAATCGCGGCACGAACAAGTTCCGATGCCTGTCCCTGAACGCCGAAGATCCAATCGACTTTGCCCCAGCCAGCCGCCGAGCGCCCGCATTCGCGGTGCAATTCGGGCGACGAAGGACCAAGCTCCAGCATTTCGCCTGCGGCGAGAATTCGACGCTTATATCCGGGAGTAGCAGCCAGCAAGTGCGTAAGCGCGCCAAGTGCCGTGGGGCTGGAGTTGTACGTATCGTTGATCACGGAAAAGCCTTCTTCGTAGCGGACCACTTCGCCGCGCTTATCTGCCGGAACCAACGATGGAAATACCGCGTTCGCCTCTGCTGCGCCGATACCCCACACGCTCGCCGCAGCGAGCGCCGCCAGCGCATTCATCACGTTGTGGCTGCCAATCAACGGCAGTTCAAGACGCGTACGCCCATCGGGCGAAACGAAGTCAAATGCCGAGCCTGCCAGACCGTGTTCTTCGATCGCCTCAGCGCGAAACTCAGCCGCCGAATTCGTTCCAAAGCGAATCACGCGCCCGCGCGCAACGTCTGCGAATCGCGCCACGCGTTCGTCGCTCGCGTTCAGCACGGCTACCGCACCCGGACGATGCAGATTTTCAATCAGCTCGCGCTCTGCGAGAGCGATCTCGTCAATCGAAGCAAAAAATTCCAGGTGCTCCACGGCAACGCGCGTCACCAAACCGACATCCGGCGAGGCGATTTTCGTCAGTTGCGCCAGCTCGCCTGTGTGCGACATTCCCAGCTCAACCACCGCGGCCTCGTACTCGTCGTCTAGCTTCAGTAGCGTCAGCGGCAGCCCATATTCGTTGTTCAGGTTGCCCGCCGTCTTCAGCACACGGAATCGAGCGCCGAGCAGCGCCGCTAGAATCTCCTTCGTCGTCGTTTTGCCCACCGAACCCGCCACGGCTCCAATTTTTCGGCCCGCGCGGCCTTGTCTCCAGCGCTCGCAGGCGTGCGAGGCCAATCGCTGCAGGGCCGCAAGCGTGTCGTCCACGGCAAGGAGCTTCGCTCGGATTTCCTGAGGGTATTCAGCGAGGCGTTCGCGGGAGACTACGGCCGCCAGCGCGCCGCGATCCAGCGCACCGGCAACAAAACCGTGTCCATCGTGACGCGGACCGCGTATGGCGATGAACAGTTCTCCCGCTTGCACGGTGCGGGAGTCGATCGAAACTCCGTCGAATACGGCTCGCGGATCAAGGTCCGCCGGAGCAGCGACACCCAACGCATCCGCCAATTGAACCGCCGTCCA
>JASHRI010000166.1 GCA_030037435.1 Candidatus Acidiferrales bacterium
AAGGAATTGTGGATTGTGAAAGGGGCAGGGCATGCCGCCGCACTGGGCAGCGAACCAGTGGAATATGAATCGCGAGTAATTGACTTTTTGCAACAGGCGGCCAAGGCCCAGTCACTCCGCTCTGCAGTCCAGACTAAATGACTGTGGAAGGTTACGACAAAACCCCACTCGAAGGTGTGGGGCCGAAGTGGACTGCATGCGGCTACGGACGTGAAATTTCGTGAAAGGCCGGGCGACTTGGCTGGGCGGTAACAGTGATCGCTCTGTGTGCGGCGAAATTCATCGGTCTATGGACGCGGTCACCGGCCGATGACGCGAGCGTGAGCGCGCAGAGCGTCCTTATGAAGATGCGTCGCGCATAGATCCAACCTGACGACATTCGGCTCCTCATTGAACAGCGAAATCTGAAATCCTTGGAAATGAATCGCTTAGAAAATCCTACCATCCGGCATCGCTCACGATCGCTCCAACATGGTCGCTGTTTCCTCGTGGGCACGCATAAACGGCGCATAAGGAATTCGTAAAAATTGGCAATGCTCCGGCGAGAATACGAGAAAATACCGATTTTATTGGCCGAAATTCTGTGGCAAGAGAGTGTTCGGTACGTTAAGCGTTTGAAACAAGCCCTGGCCCATCCCACCTCGGGCCGGGGAGCCCCATTGTTTTTTTGTAAGCAGAATCGCGAATTTGCCCGGCCTTGTCGGTCTTTGGACCACAGCGCTGGGCGAGGCGCAATCCTACATCGAAGGGAGGAAGGCTCAACCGTTGGCTAAACAGATTTTGATTGTAGACGATCACGTGGTGGTTCGACAGGGGCTCAAGACGCTTTTCGGCGCCCGGTCTGATTGGAAAGTGTGCGGCGAAGCCGCCAATGGACGCGAAGCCGTGGAGAAGACGTGTCAGCTAGAACCCGACGTGGTGATTTTGGACGTATCGATGCCCGAAATGGACGGCATGGAAGCGGCTCGCCGCATCCTCCAGCTAAGGCCGAATCAAAAAATAGTGATTCACACCATGCACGACTCGAAGACGTTCACGTGCGAGGCTGAAAAGATAGGTGTTCGAGGCATTGTCCGAAAGTCCGACGGTTCGCAAGACGTGGTTCAAATCGTGACGGAAGTGCTCAACGGCAGCCGCTTTTTTCCCTCTGAGGCGAAGCAAAAGGCAACGCCTGCATCACCAAACGATCGCGCGGTGCACAACTGAGTTAGCCATCGCTGTGATTTAGATTCTATTTCGCTTGCCCCGCCAGCTTCGTTGCATCATCCGCATTTTGCTTGCAAGTCGCTTGCAAATTTCCCGCAATTTGCGCGCAGCGATTGAAGGCGTCTGCCGCTTCCTTGTATTGGCTCAGATTGTGATAGTCGGCTCCAAGGACCAACAGATCCGTCGGGTCTGGGTTCGTCGCGCCCTGCGTGGCCTGTTGAAGTTCTTTCACGGAGTCGTCGTAATTTTCGCGGCGGAAATAAATGAGCCCCAGCGCGCTCTGAACCGTGACCGTTTCTTGCAGCTTATATTGATCGAATGCCTGATCGGAAACGCCTGGGGGCTTCTGCAGGGTTTTCATCACGTCGATCGCATGCTTCTCATACGTCTCCGCTTTGTCCAACTTCTTGTCGGCGTCGGGATCATCGTGATTGTAAGCGCGCGGGATCACCCAGCCGGTCATTGCCAGCAGGCTCACATCGTCCGGGAAGTGTGAAATCCCCTGATCCGCGTAGTTGTAGAAATTCGGCAAATCCTGCTGTTCGTAGTAGGCGCCGGCGATAGTCTGGTAGACCGCTTCGAGATGTACGCTGGATGGGTATTTGTTGATAAAATCCTGGCCCAATTTGATCTTTTTAGCCGGTTCGTTTGCCGTTTGCAGCGCCTTGAAGGCTTTTTCTTCCTTGGGATCGCCCAAGTCGTGGTTGAGTATTTTCTGCTGCGTTTCGTACGTGTTCTCGTTTGCGTTCAGCTGAGTCAAAGGGTTGCTATCGGGCGTGGCCCGCGGTGCTTGTGCGTTCAAACAGGCCGGCAGGCAAAGAGCAGCCGCCAGCATTATGCCCGTCAGCCAGTTCCACGATTTCGTTCCCCATCCACTCATTGTTCGCCTCCTTCCGGCGAAGCCGCTCCACCCCCTGTTTGGTTTTCCGTTATTGCTGTAGAGGGAGTGTACACCCGCAATCCACGGCTGCGAAGCTACGGCAGTGACGTCTGGCCCACCAGTGCCTGTCACTCTTCACAGTTGTGTGCTGGGGCTGCTCAACATAGCGTGGAGCGGTTCAAGCGTTCGAGAACCGGTGGGGGGCGGACGAGTCGATTTAGCAGCAGTCTCTTCGCGAGGGCACAAATATGAACCCATCCGAGAATCCTCCAGCTCAACTCGATGTCCAGCCGCCCGCCATCCCACCAGGCTCTTCGACAACTACGAACAGCGTCCTTCACTTCATTGCGTCGCTGGTCGTCACAGCATTTGTCTTTTGTATGTGCGTTGGCCCACGCGTTCTAGCAAAGGCTGGCCATCAGGCCAACTCGCAAGAAAACTCGAACATCGATCCCAATGCGATGGAGGCTCTCAACAAAATGGGCGCCTACCTTCGAAGCCTGAAGGCGTTTCAGGTCGACTCCGAAGTTACGAACGACGACGTTCTCGATGACGGACAGATCGTCACCGACATTAGAACCGATACTCTCTTGTCTGTAAGTCCCAACCTTCTTCGCGCGGAGCTGAAGAGTGACGATAAAGACGTCTTCCTCTTCTACGACGGGAAAAACTTTACCGTTTACGGAAAGCTCGTGAACTACTACGCGACCGTCCCTGCCCCCGCCACAACCGCACAGTTAGTCGATAAGGTTTACAGCGATTACGGTATCAATATTCCCTTGGTTGATCTCTTTAAGTGGGGAACCGACAATTCCACCATCAGCAAGATCACGTCCGCGTTTGACGTTGGTCCCAGCACCGTGCAGGGCATTACCTGCGAACACTATGCTTTCCGCCAAGAAGGCCTCGACTGGCAGATCTGGATCCAGTTGGGAGAGTACCCGCTCCCACGAAAATTCGTCATCCGCACCCTTACCGACGACGCCAGGCCGCAGCACACTTCTGACCTCGTCTGGAACTTGGCGCCATCCTACAACGAAGCGGCATTTGCCTTCGATCCGCCGGCCGGTGCCCTGCGCATAGCGCTCAAAGACCTCAACGCCACCGCCACCAAGAAGGGTCAGTAGAAGGAGGCTTATGAAGCGATCCGGTCTGTTCTTTATCCTTTTCGTCGTTGCTCTGGTCTTCAGCCCTGGTGTCTCAGCGCAGAGACGCGGTGGAGGAGGTAGCTACGGCGGTGGCAATCACAACGTGCGCAGTAGTGCAAACAGCAGCGTCAACCGAAACTACAATCAGAACACCAACGTAAACCGGAACGTCAACGTGAACCAGAACGTGAACGTCAATCGCAACGTTAATGTAAACACAAATTATCATGGCAACTAGTACGGTGGTGCCTACTACGGTGGCGGCTGTTGTTACCATCCGGTCGCAACCGCCGCGGCTGTTACGGCCACGGCTGTAGTCACGGCCGCCGTCGTTGGTTCGATAGTCGATAAACCACCTGCAGGGTGCGTCACTCAAGTCATCAACGGGTTGGCCTACCAGCAGTGCGGCAGCACCTGGTATCAACCCCAAATGTCGGGAACGTCGACGACCTATGTCGTGGTCAATCCCCCAAGATGACTCACGCCGGTACGTCGTTTGGCGCTGCTCTTTGCAGTGCTGTCGCTTCTATCAGTTCAAGATTTGTGCTTGTGCAATCCAGGATAGGCGTTTCCGCCATCAATTTCCCCCCGATGCAGGAAATCAGGCCGAAACGAAATCAGAAAAAGAACGAATGCAATAAAATAGCGGGCGAGCCTGTAAGCCGGATT
>JASHRI010000167.1 GCA_030037435.1 Candidatus Acidiferrales bacterium
TGCCGATCATTTGGAGCGAATACAACGCGAGTTACATGAACGAGCCTGATGTGACCGACGCGCTGTTCATGGGTCCGTGGCTGGCGGATACAATTCGCCAGTGCGATGGACTGACCGACATGATGTCGTATTGGACCTTCTCCGATGTTTTCGAAGAGCAAGGCATCGTGAAGAAGCCGTTTTATGGTGGATATGGATTGATCGCCGCAGGCGGGTTGCCGAAGCCGGCGTTCAATGCCTTTAAGCTCTTGCACAGACTCGGCACCGAGCGGATTCCCGTGGATTCGCAGTCGGCTCTGTTGACGAAGCGAAGCGACGGAACGCTCGTGATGGCGGTGTGGAATCTGTTTTTACCGAAAGAGCAGGGCGAGGAAAAGACCGTGGAAATTTCGGTGAAGGGCTTGACCGGCCACCAGCGTGCTTTGGTGTTTCGCGTCGATTCGACGCATGGCTCGCTGCTGCCGGCGTACGAAGCGATGGGCAGCCCCATTTATCCGACGCAGAAACAAATTGAGACGCTTCGGCGCGCCGCGCAGCTCCCGTCTCCACAGGTCCGCCAGTTTCAGAACGGAAAGTTGACTCTGGTTTTGCCGCCGCAGGGACTGGCGCTGGTTGAATTTCGCCAGTAACTTCTGCCTGCGAGATGGGTCAGTGTCCGCCGCGCTGCGTTGGCGCCGGCGGCGGGGTCGTGTCCGGTTGAAACCCGGCGCGATTCATTCCTCTTTGAGCTTCGGGATTCTTCATAAAGGTCTCCCAGACGAATCCGGTGCGCGCATTCTCCGCCATAAGCAAAGTGATTCCGACGTCGATTCCGATGACGTCGGTATCGTACCAATTCGTCAGCGGATTGAAAGCATCCACAAAGCCATAACGTCCCCAGGCGCGCGCTCCATAACGATTTTTGATATTTCGGAGCACCTGCATCGTCTCTTGGGGCAGAAACGGCAGGGAGCCACCGGCGGCGCAAGGAACCACAGTCCCGTCGATGGGACCGGTAGCCGGCGGACCTCCCCAAACCACGTAGCCTCGCGACGAATCCGATGCGGTGATTCCCCACAGATCCTCGGAGTAATCAGGAAATTGTGAGGCGAGGTCGAGGCAGAAGCGCCGGTGAACCTGCGTGGCAATCCTCGAGTTGTTGAAGTAGTTGGCATACTGGTCGTGTTTCTGGCGGAAGTCGAACCAGGCCTGCGAATACTGGTGCACGAAAAGCGGAGCGAAAGAGCCAATATACTCGACATCGTCATATTCGAACTTGACGCGTTTCCAGGCGCTCCACGAAACCGCAGGCAGCGGGTAGGTGCTCGATCCGAGTCCTAGCAAGTACATCATCATCATTTCGCTATAGTTGTCCCAGCGATATTCGAGAAAGCCGGTTTCAGGGGTCCAGCCGTGAGGCAAGATCGATGTGTCTTCCGACAGCCAGCTCCAATCGACACGCTCGAAAATCCGCAAAGCCAGCTCGCTGATTTCGGAATGCAGGAAATGCTGCCGGCACATGAGAACGCCGCACAGCAGGATGGCCGTATCGATCGATGAAACTTCCGAATCCCAAAGCCTTTCACCTGTGTTCACATTCGCCCAGTGATAAAAGAAGCCGCGGTGGTGCGGCAGTTTCTTCCACAGAAATCGCATGGTGTTGAGCGCGCGTTCGCGAGCCTGCATGTGTGGGATGAAGCCTCGCATGTCGCCGATGCACAGGCCGGTGAGGCCGAAGCCGAGAGCGGCGATGCTTCCAAGGGGGCTCTTGTCGGGCGTGATGACGTTGCAGCGGTCCTTCACGAGCCCGGTGTTTGGGTCGGCCTGGTCCCAGAAATATTGGACGCATCCTTTTTCGAGGTCCTGCAGAAGCGCGTCATCGTCTGGTGAGAAGGGTGTCGTAGCTGCGCCCGCAGGAGGCTTGGAGGCGGATTTGGGCGTTGCCTGTGCCGCCATGCTCCGCTCGCTAGAGCCGATGAGCGGAACGGCGAGGCCGGCGCAAGCTCCTCGCCTGAGCAGTTCGCGCCGCGTCAATTTCTTGCCAACCCAGTCCATTCATTAAATTATAGCCACTGTCTGGGAGTATCGGAACAGGGTTGAGGCTCGATGTTGCATGGCTGGGACGTTTCGTCGGATGGGGAACCGCGCAACTTTGTTTTTGCTAACATGTGTGTGGGGATGAGCGGATGCCGCGGGCGCGCCAAATCATAAAGCTCACAGTGCTTTTTACGGCGATTGGAATTGCTGCAGCCGCCGTAATCGTGGCGATCGTGTTTCGATACGAAAAGCCGATTGTGCTAAGGGGTGCGGTGATGAAGCAGGACAGCGACCCCCGGAAACAATCGCCAATCACGGACGCCGAGATCACGGTGACCCGCCAAAATCATTCAATCGATGCCAAGTCCGATTTCTCCGGGTATTTCCGATTGGACCTGCCGCGAAATATTCGCCGGGGTGAATCCATTATTCTCCATGTTCAGCGTGCGGACTACGCGCCGCTCGATTTGCCGGAAGTGGTCTCCGACAAGCTCTATATCGTTCACATGGCGTCGCTGCACCCGGACGTCCGCGACCAGCCCAAGGGTCCTTTGATTGCAATCACAAACGTGTTCGTCCGGTACTCGACGGAAACGGTAGCCACCGTGAATATCGGGACGGGGGTGAAGACTTTCCAGGTGCAAAACAAGGGCGACGTGCCATGTCAGTCGCGTCCTCCATGTTCGCCGGACGGAAGATGGAAGGCGGCGATTGCCTCGGTATCCCTCGATGCTGGCACAGACAACGTCTACGAAGATGCGAGGCTATCGTGCATCGCGGGCCCGTGTCCCTTTACTAAGGTCGTTTCGGACCGCTCGTCGGACAATGGGCGCAAAATCGCTTTATCGGTGCTCGGTTGGTCCGACACGACTACCTTTTTGCTGCAAGCCGAAGTGTTCCGCCAGGAAATCAGCGGCTCGGTGCAAGAGAGCTACCCCGTGATTTTCGGCCAGGCGATGAATTTTACGCTACCACCTTCCGCCGAAGGCCCGAGCATCGAAGCCGAACTGAACGGTACGGACATCGTGTTCCCCATAGGCCCGATCCCCATACTAAGTTGGGCTAACTGCAACGTGCGCGTCGCCAAGGATCAGTCGAAGAGCTATCGTTGCGAGCTCAAGCCCGGCTACCGTTTTCCGTAGCCCAACGGCGAAAATCGGCCGGAATCGTAGGCTACTCACCAGAGCTTCGATTGGCGGCACGGTAGGCCGCCCAGCGGTGAACTGTGCGCGGGGGCGCCTATTCGTGGCGAAGGGCGACCATGGGGTCGACACGCATCGCGCGGCGGGCGGGGACGTAGCACGCGAGCAGGGCGACGCCGAAGAGGATCACAACAACGCCGACAAAGGTAATCGGGTCGGTAGCGCTGACGCCGTAGAGCAGATTGGACAGCAATCGCGTGAGCGCCAGCGCGCCGGCGAGACCGAGCGTGATGCCGGCGGCGGAGACCTTAGCGCCGTGGCGGATCACGAGCGCGACAACATCGCGCGGCTCAGCCCCCAGGGCCATCCGAACGCCGATTTCGTTTGTGCGTTCGCCTACCGCATAACTCAGCACGCCATACACGCCCACAGCAGATAGCAGCAAGCCGAGTGCCGCGAAGGCTCCCAAAAGAAGCGTCGAGAACCGTTGCTGCGAAAGCGAATCGGAAAGAACTTGGTCCATGGTCAGAACGTGGGAGACGGGGAGAGCCGGATCGAATTTGTGAATCAGCTCGCGAATCGATGGAACTAGTAATGATGGCGCGACCGAAGTGCGAATGACGAAAGTGTTCGTCCAACCGCCGGGAAAATAGACGTCGAAAGTGAGAGGCGCATTCAAGCCAAATTGATGGACGTCGCCAACCACACCAAGAATCGAATACCAGCAGGGCTGACTGTAAAGCGAGCACAGATTGATGCGATGCCCGATGGCATCACCAGCAGCCCAAAATCGCCGCGCCATTTTTTCGCCGATCACAATATTTGGGATTTTGACGTCGGCAGGAGCGAGCACGCGGCCCTGAATCAGAGGAATGCCCATGGTCGAAAAGTATTCGGGGCTGACAACGCGCATTTCGGCTGCCGGGCGGGGAGTGCTTTCGGTTTCGGGTCGACCCTCGATGACGAATCGCGAGGATGCCTGCTCGGATTCAGCTATCGGAAGGAAATCGACACCGGCTACGCTGTTCACTCGGGGCAGGGCCCGGATGCGATCGGCTAACTGTTCCCACTCCGCTGCTTGCTTCTGCTGGAGGGCTTGCAGTTCGAGGACCGTCATCTTGTTCAGCCGTTCTTGCGGCAGCGCTGGCAATGTGACCTGCAACGTCAGGAGATGATCGGCGCGGAAGCCGGGATCGACGCGCAACAAGTTGCCAAAGGTGCGAATCAGGAGGCCTGCTCCGACGAGCGGCACGAGTGCGAGGGAAATCTCGGCAACGACGAGTGAATCGCGGGCCCAACCGCGGCTCGCAGGCGACGACCTTGCGCCTTCCTTGAGCGCGGTGTTTACATCGAGGCGCAGACTATTTCGCGCCGGCCACGATCCCGAGATGATGCCGGCGAGCAGCGCAATCGCAAAAGTGAATGCCAAGACCCAAACGTTGAGGCCGACGGTTTGAATGTCGGTGAGCGCGGCGGGAGCCAACCGTTTCAAAACGCCAAGCGCCGCGGCTGCGACGATGAGCCCAGCCGCGCCACCGAGGAGGGATAGTAGGAGCGACTCGATCAATAGCTGCCGCATCAGTCGCAGCGGAGCCGCTCCCAGTGCGATGCGTATGGCGATTTCTTTCCGCCGAGTGCTATTTCGAGCCAGAAGCAGGTTGATGAGATTAGCGCAGGCGATGAGGAGCAGCATTCCGACCGTGAAGAAAATAGCTAGCAGGGCGCTGCGCGTCTTTACGGTTTGGGGATCGCGCATGGGCGCGATGATCACGCCGAAATTTCTATTAGTCGCCGGGTGTGCTTGAGCTTGCCGTTGTTCGAGCAGGGTCATTTCGGTTTGAGCCTGAGGAATGGTGACGTGTGGCGCGAGTCGTGCGACAACGTTGAAATCGTGGTGCACGCGCGTATTCAACTCGTTTGGGTCGACGAGTCCCATGGGAAGCCAGACGTCTGCCCAAGGAACTAAAGGAAAATTTGCTGGCAGTACACCTACAAGAGTGTAGTTGCGGCCATCGAGCGTGATTGTGCGGCCGAGTAAGGCGGGGTTGGCGCCAAAGCGATCCGCCCAAAGCTTGAAGCTGAGCATAGCAATGTCGGGAGCGTTGGGATGGTCTTCAACGGGGAGGAAAGCTCGTCCAACGATCGGCCGGACGCCGAGCGTGGAAAACAGATTAGAACTTGCGTAGGTGATCTCGACTCGGGCGGGATCGCCTGCTCCGGTCAGATTGGCGTCGAGCGGAACGGACCAATAGGCCGCCATCTGCGCGAAGGGTTTTGCCTGCGAACGCCAATCGTTGAAGTCTGCGCCGGAGAGTGCGAATTGAGGAAATTGCGGCAGGTAACTGTTCCATACCTCGACGAGCGCTCCGGGATCAAGGTAAGGGAGCTGCCTCAAAAGCACCGATTGCACGACGCCAAAAATGGCAGTGTTCGCGCCGATGCCGAGGGCGAGGGTCAGGACGGCGACGGCGGTGAATCCGGGATTCTTGCGCAACATGCGGAGGCCGAATCGAACATCTTGCATGAGGGTGCCGAACCATGCGCCGGCGCGTGCGGCTCGGACCTGTTCTTTGACTTGATCGACTCCGCCAAGAGAGATTTTTGCGGCGCGGCGGGCTTCGCGCGGTGTCATGCCCTTGGCGATGTTTTCGTCGGTCGTAAGGTCCAGGACGGATTGAAGTTCGTCGTCGAGATCACGGTCGACGGATTCGCGGCCGAAGAGTGAGCGGAGGCGCAGAGGCAGCGAGCGAAACCAGCGATGAGTTTGCGCGTTGTCACTCATGGCGGAGGGCAACCATGGGGTCGACGCGCGAGGCGCGCCATGCGGGCAGGGCGGCTGCAAGGACAACAACCGGAAGCACGATGGCGATCACGAGAGCGTAAGTAAATGCGTCGAGACTCTGCACGCCAAAAAGCATTGACGAAATCAGGCGTGCCGCGAATAGCGAAAGCAGCGCACCAGCAATGACGCCGATGATCGCCAGTCTGGTGGCGCCGCCCATCACGAGGCGCAGAATATTGGCCTGTTGAGCACCCAAGGCCGATCGGAGTCCGAACTCTGCCGTTCGTTGCGCCGTGACGTGGCTCATCACCGCATACATCCCAGACAACGCAAGCAATAAGGCTAGCGTCGCAAATGTGGCAGCAAGGATCGCGCGGAAGTGCTGGGCGCTGATGGAATCCGTGACCATGTCTTGCATCGTAGTGAATTTCATGGCCACATCGGGATCCATTTCATGGATCGTCTGCTGGACTGCGGGAATCAACGCTTCCGGAGAGCCAGAGGTGCGGACCACGACCTGTAGTTCGTTGCCCATGTATGGATGTTGCCGCACGGGCATATATAGTTCGGGGCCGGGCTGAGCGGCTGGCGAGTCCTGGCGGACGTCGCCGACGACGCCGACTACCGTCATCCATTTTCCCGTTGCATCGAAGCCGCAAAAGATTCGATGCCCAATTGGATCTTCATTGGGAAAATACTGGCGCGCGAGGGATTCACTGACGATCGCGACAAACGGGCTATCGTAGAGATCGGCGTCGTTGAACTCGCGTCCCCGCGTCAGCGGGATGCTCATGGTAGCGAAATATCTGGGGCTGGCCAGGGCAAAAATCGCGTGAGGATATGTTCGGTAATCACATCCGGGTCCGTCGCCACACCACTTTTGCTTGCCCTCAATCGCGAAGCCGCCATTAGAACCGTACTGACCGGCAGGCATGCCCATTGCCCCGGCGACAGAGATCACTCCTGGGGTTTCGCGCAGCCGGGCGAAAAGCGAATCGAAAAAGCGGCCGGCACCGAGCGCTTCGAGAAGCGTACGCGCGGGCGCATGCGCGTAGGCAACGAGAATCCCTTGCGTGCGGTACCCAAGCGCGGCGCTTCGCAACGCGAGCATCGTCCGAAATAAGAGCGTGGCGCTGACGGCCAGCAGCAGGGCGAGCGCAATCTGCGAGACGACGAGCGAATCTCGCAAACGGGAACGGCTGGCGCCCAGGGTTCCGTGCGATCCGCCCTGTCTGATAGCGTCCTGCAAATTTACGCGGGTGGCGCAATAGGCCGGCGCGATGCCGAACAAGATGCTGGTCAGGAACGTAACAGCGACGGCAAAAGCGAGGACGCGCCAGTCGAAATGAATATCGCCGAGCAGTGGAGCGGGAAGAAATTTCGCGCCGAGCGCCAGCAAAGCTCTCGTTCCTAACATGGCCAAGGCGATTCCAACCAGACCGGCGGCGAGGGCGAGGATCATGCCTTCAGAGAGGAGCTGCAGAATCAGGCGCGTTTTGCCGGCACCGAGCACCGCGCGCAGGGCTAGTTCGCGACGCCGGCCTGCCGAACGAGCGAGCATGAGATTGGCGACGTTGGCGCAAGCGATAAGGAGCACCAATCCAACGGCACCCAGCAGGATCAGGAGGGTTGATCGCACGGGAGCACCCAGTTCCTGCTGCAAGGGAACCGCCGTAAAGGTCTTGTCTCGGTTACTGTCGGGGAAGGCGGCTGCCAATCGGTTGGCAATCGAAAGGAGCCGCGCATTCACTACCGCCAGAGATTTGGCGGACTGAAGACGAGCGATCGCATGGTAATTGTAGCTGGTGCGATTTTTGTTCTGCGGCACTGGCGAAACCGCAGCCCACATTTGCGCCTGGCGGGGAAACTGAAAACTTGGCGGCATCACTCCGACGATCTGGTAGGCGGTGGTGTCAATTTTCGCGGTCTGGCCCAAGGCTGCCGAGGCGGAGCCAAAGTTGCGCAGAGCGAAGCCCAAGCTGACCACCGCGACGCCGCCGGTATCCGAAGCGACGAACGCACGGCCCGCCAAGGGAGGAACTTGGAACACATTGAAGAATTCGGGATCGACTTCATAGATGCCGACGAATTCGGCGCTGTGGGCGAGCTGCACGCCGAACTCACCGCCATCGTAAAAACTGAATGTGTCGAAACAGCCACTCGCGTCTCGGATATCTTCCAGGTCACCGCCGGTGACGGAGTGAATCGTTGGGTGCGAGTCGGTCCAGTGCGTGTCGATGGTGACAATCCGTTCCGCGTGGGAGTAGCCGAGGGATTTGAGGATGACGCCGTCGACGATTGTAAACATCGAGGCTGTGGTGCCTATCCCCAGGGCGAGCGTGAGGACGGCGACGGCGGTGAAGCCGGGATTTTTGCGCAACATGCGGAGGCCGAAGCGAACGTCTTGGAGGAGAGTGGCGAGCCAAGCTCCGGCGCGGACCGCGCGTACCTTTTCCTTTACTTGCTCAACGCCTCCGAGCTCGATTCGCGCCGCTCTGCGCGCCTCTTCGGGAAGCATTCCTTCGTTGACTTTTTCGTCGGCGAGCAGATCGATGGTGGAACGAAGTTCGTCATCGAGTTCCGCATCCACTTGCCGTCTGCGGAAGAGAGATTGGAAGAAGCTCTTCGCGATAGAGAACAGCCGCAAGGCAACACCCCTTCAGGAGGCCTCGAGAGCCCTTTTGATTGCGAGAGAAACACGGCTCCAGCGCTTGGTTTCGGCGCCGAGCTGGCGACGGCCGGTCTTTGTGAGGCGGTAGTATTTGGCGCGGCGGTTGTTTTCCGACTCTCCCCAGGCGGAAGAAAGCCAGCCAGCTTCTTCCATGCGGTGCAAGGCAGGGAAGAGCGAGCCGGGCTTCACCTGGAAAGTTCCTTTCGTGATTTGCTCGATGCGGCGAGAGATTCCGAGGCCGTGCATTTCTTCCAGTGCGAGAGCTTTCAAAATTACGAGGTCGAGCGTGCCTTGCAGAAGATTCGTCTGTTCCGCGTCCACGGCTTTGCTCTCCTATAGCGTGTCTAGGTGAGACGCTATGCCTTCCACATATCGAATGTCAATAGGAAAGGAAAGCGGGCAGCTTGCGAATGAGAGGGCGGAGTGGCCGGCGAGGCCGAATGCGGCGGGGATGGACGTATAATGAGAGATACCCATGTCCTCTAAATTCCAAGAAGGATTTGGCGCGCAAATGCCTGGGGCCTATCTCGAATGGGCGCATCCGCTGGTCCGAGATTGGTTTACTGCGCGCTTTTCGACGCCAACCGAGCCGCAGATCCAGGGCTGGCCGCACATCCTTGCAGGCAAAACGACACTGATATCCGCGCCGACTGGGTCAGGAAAAACGCTGGCAGCATTTTTGGCGTGCATCGACCGGCTGGTCCGCAAGGCGGTTGCGGGAGAACTCCAGGACCGTACGGAAGTGCTGTACGTATCGCCGCTCAAGGCGTTAAGCAACGATATCCATACCAACCTTGAGACGCCGCTCGGCGAAATTCAGCAACTCGCGGGCGAGCGGGGGATCTTATTCCCAGAGATTCGCAGCGCGGTGCGAACCGGCGACACGATGGCGCACGAGCGGCGCGCAATGCTGGAGCATCCTCCGCACATTTTGGTGACCACTCCGGAATCGCTGTACATCCTGCTGACGGCGGAAAAAAGCCGTGAAATATTGAAGACGGTTGAAACGGTGATCGTGGACGAAATTCACGCGGTGGCAGACGACAAGCGCGGCGCGCATTTGGCGCTTTCGGTGGAGCGTC
>JASHRI010000168.1 GCA_030037435.1 Candidatus Acidiferrales bacterium
GCCATCCGGCTGATCGTCGGCGAATTCGCAAGGTCGGCATCGCTGGCGTCACCTGCGATCGCTTTCGCCAAGCCGAAGTCGAGAATCTCCACGGCATCGTCCTGGGATACCTTCACATTCGCCGGTTTCAAATCGCGATGGACGATCCCGCGCTCATGCGCATATTCCAATCCTTCGCAAATCTGCTTCGCGATTCGCAGCGCTTCATCGACGGGCATTGGTCCAGACTTAATCCGATCCGCCAGCGTCGGTCCTTCGACTAGCTCCATCACCAGTGCATGCGTGGTGCCCGAGTCCTCGAATCCATAAATCGCCGCAATCTTGGGGTGGTTCAGCGAAGCAAGCAGCTTCGCCTCGCGCTGGAATCGCGCCATCCGCTCGGCATCGCGCGCAAAGGCCTGGGGGAGAACCTTGATGGCTACGTCACGAGCGAGTTTGGAGTCGCGGGCGCGGTAGACTTCCCCCATTCCACCCGCACCGATAGCAGCGACAATTTCATAGGGGCCCAAATGAGCGCCGGACTGGATGGCCATAGGTCCCCGTCAAAGGGAGCGCGGACAGTATAGATAACATGCAGAATATTTACGAATTGCTATTTTCTGGAGGCAGCACAGGCGTGATTTGCTCTACGGCTCTAACAAGCATTCGGCAGTTGTCAAAGCCTTAACGCTCGACTTTTGATTTCCGTTTTTTGGCAGATTGTTTGCCCGTGTTGTCCGCCCACCGCTTTACCGCGCCGCGTCGAGCATGGACCTGCATCTGCTTTTCAATAGAACCCGCATCTCTATATTTCTGCAGTGGGGCTACCGACGTTTCTTGAAAATTGAGCGGGTCTCGAAGGTTCTGCAATTCGCGATAATAATAGAGCGCAGTAGATCGAGATCGTTTGAGGAACGCCAATTTATTCAGAAACTCAATTTCTTCTTCCGTAGCGTCGCCGCTCATGGAGGAATTACGCAGGAATTCTTTTAACCCCGGGTCCTCGGATAGTGCATCAGCTTCCGTTTCTACAAAATCGAGCTTCCTAATGTGCGCAGAGGATAACCTGCGGTCTAGGTGTTTTTGAAATTGTTGGTGTCAACGCGCTCATGCAGACGGCGAATATCCGCTTGGTAGATGGAAGCGGGCACGTCATACCAAATGTGCCGTGGACTTCTTGAAAGCTCTAGACAAGAAGTGAGCCGTTTGAATTCCGACGCTCCGTTGACTTGCAGGTAAAACCACTCCTAAGATGTGCGCCATGGCAAATCCCCAGCCCCTGGAAGGGCAGACAATCTCTCACTATCGCGTGGTCGAGAAGCTGGGCGGTGGAGGGATGGGTGTGGTCTATCGCGCCGAAGACGTGACGCTGGGACGCGCCGTAGCGCTGAAATTCCTACCGGAAGACGTCTCGCGCGAGAAGCAAGCTCTCGAACGATTCCTGCGCGAGGCGCGCGCCGCCGCGGCGTTGAACCATCCCAATATTTGCACGGTGCACGAAATCGGCATCCACGACGGCCGCCACTTTATCGTGATGGAGTTGCTCGAAGGAAAGACTCTCAAGCACGTTCTTCGTGGAAAGCCGCTGCCGATCGATCAGTTGCTGGATCTCGGCGTACAGATTACCGACGGGCTCGATGCGGCGCACGCCAAGGGAATCGTTCACCGGGATATCAAGCCTGCGAACATTTTCGTCACGGACCGCGGCCACGCCAAGATTTTGGATTTCGGATTAGCCAAACAATTGAACCTCCCGTCCGCAGTCGCCAGCGACGCGCCAACGCTGGAGGACGAGCCGCACTTGACGAGTCCCGGCACCGCGCTCGGCACGGTCGCATATATGTCGCCCGAACAGGCGCGGGGCGAGCCGCTCGATGCGCGGACCGACCTGTTTTCCTTTGGCGTCGTGCTCTATGAAATGGCGACCGGCGCGCTGCCCTTCCGGGGCGACACGTCCGCGGTGATTTTCCATGCCATTCTCGAACGGGCACCCGCTCCTCCTGTGCGGTTAAACCCAGAAATTCCTCCCGACCTGGAGCGAACCATCAACAAGTCCCTCGAAAAAAACCGTACGCTTCGTTGTCAGTCGGCGGCTGATCTTCGTGCGGATTTGCAGCGCTTGCGGCGGGATACGGACTCGGGGCGTTCGGCGGCCGCGATTAGCGCCGCGCAGCCGGCAGCGATCATGTCGGACGCGTCACAACGGAGCAGTCACAACACGGTCGCGGCCATGCAACCGAAGCCGGACGCGTGGCGATGGATCGGGATCGCCGCTGCTGCCGCGGTTGTGGCCGCGCTCGCGATAGGCGCGTATTTTTATCTTCATCCCACGCCGAAGCTGACCGACAAGGATTCGGTCGTCGTCGCCGATTTCACCAACACCACCGGCGACCCCGTCTTCGACGGCACCTTGCGGCAAGGGCTTTCAGCGCAGCTCGAACAATCGCCTTTCTTGAGGTTGGTGTCCGGTGACCAAATTGCGGCAATTCTTCACCTGATGGAAAAGCCCCCTGACACCCGGCTGACACACGAGGTCGGGCGCGAGGTCTGCCAGCGCGCCAATGCCACTGCGACCGTCGAAGGCTCCATCGCTGCCCTCGGCAGTCAGTATGTCCTCGGGCTCGACGCCATCAATTGCCGCACCGGAGAGACGCTGGCGCAGGAGCAGGTCACAGCCGACGGCAAGGAAAAAGTGCTGGATGCGCTGGGCCGGGCGGCGTCCCGGCTGCGCTCGAAGGTAGGCGAATCGGCTGCTTCGCTCCAGGCGCATGACGTGCCTCTCGATCAATACACCACCTCCTCGCTCGAAGCCCTGCAAGCGTACAGCCAGGGCACCCAGGCATTTTGGAATTACAACATGCCCGGTGCGCTTGCGTCTTTCCAGCGAGCCGTCGCTCTCGATCCGAATTTCGCGACGGCCTACTCGCTGCTCGGAGTTGTGCAGTGGTTCAGCGGCGACCCCGCGGCCGTGGCAAACACCCAGAAAGCCTATGAGCTGCGCGACAGGGTCAGCGAGTTCGAAAAGTTCAATATTTTGAAGAATTACAATTACATTGTCACGGGTGACTGGGAAAAGGAGCTGGAAACACTTCAGCAGTGGAATCAGGCCTATCCGCACAGACTGGAGGCTCTCTCCGGACTGGAAAGCTGCTACGGCCGGCTGGGCCGATTCGATGACATGCGTTCGACCGCCGCAGAGGTCGTGCAACTAAGCCCGACGGCCATCAACTACGTTGAGCTCGCCGAAGCGTACTTATACCTTGGCCGTTTTGATGAGACGAAGGCGACCATTCAGGAAGCCCGCGTCAAACATGCGGACAACCCCGTTTTCACGGAACTTTTGTGGGGGATCGCGTACCTGCAAAACGACCAGGCCGGAATAGCGGCGAACGAGGCCTTGGCTCGTCGCGCCAGCCCCTCCATCGAACTCACCGCCCTGTCAGACCGCGGTCAGTGGGCCCAAATGCGCGAGGCGGAGGAGCGCATCGTTGCCTCGTACCTTCAGACGAATCGGAAGGATGATGCTAGCTTCCTGGAGTCACTCCTCGCAGTACGTGAAGCCTTCGCAGGCGATTTGCCCGCCGCACGGATCGCCGCGCTGAAAGGCGCCCAGATGTCGGACGACTTTGATTTTGACTTTGAGACGCGCGGTATGGCAGCGGTGGCTCTCGCGCTTGCGAACGACTCCGCCGTCGCGCAGAAGATGGGCGCCGATTTGAACCAGCGTTTCCCTCAGGGCACACTCGTTCAATACTGCTTCCTCCCCTCGATCCGAGCGGCTCTTGCGCTGCACGAGCACAGGCCACAAGACGCAATCGAGGATTTGAACGCCGCGCTGCCCTACGACATGATTTCCACTGGCAGGTATGTGACGGTCTATCTTCGTGGCCAGGCCTACCTGGATGCGCACCAAGGCGCGCAGGCTGCCGGAGAGTTTCAGAAACTCCTCGATCACCCCACCGTGTATCCGGGCACATCCGCACTGGCTCACCTGGGCCTCGCCCGCGCCTACGCTTTGCAAGGCGACACGGCTAAGGCCAAGACCGGATATCAGGATTTCTTCGCGCTATGGCAGCACGCCGACCCGGAGATTCCCGTCCTCCAGCAAGCTAAAGCCGAGTACGCCAAGTTGACTAATCTTCACTGAATTCGACAGTCAGTCTCCTTGCTGCGGTGCTACGGTGCCGTCAGAACTCACCCCTCTACTGGGAGGCTGGTGCCGTGCCAACGGCTACCGGCCTCCCGGCGCAACGTGAGGCCTACGACGAATCGTCGGTAAGGCCGCGCTACTCGCGGAATCCTAATCTCGAACAGGATATCGACTGGAGCCTAAGTCCTGCGCTAACCGGACAAGTCGACGGATTAGCGGACCATGTATCCAGCAAACGAAGCTGGACGCACCCGGATTCTCGGCCACGGCTGAACTCCCGGCCTGTAGCTTCTAACAGTGGGAACACCTGCCTTAGCGGCGATATATCTCACGTGGTCGGCCCACGCGAACGCACAGAGGAATCCGGAACCAATTCTTAGGACGTCGCTCCGCCTGGAGCGATGCAGATGAATCGAGGTGAGGCGTGTCAAGTCCCATCACACGGCGTGATGCTGTTCTCGCTGGCGCGGCTGTAACCGCTGTTGTCCCACCATCTGCATCGGCAGAAGGCGGTGTGCCGCAGTCAGCCCAATCGACGATCCTTGAGTGCCAGAGTCTGGCTCCCGTCATGGGAGCGCCGGTGACGCTTGGCAAGGCGGAGAACGGCGCGACCGTCAATCAGGCCGCGCTCGATGCTCATGCGAAAACGTTCCCGCCACGCGGGGAGACAGTGAAGGTTGCCGACAACGTCAGGGTGATGCAGAACCCGAACGTCAACTCGGCTTTCATTGTCGGCGATGAAGGCGTCATCGTCTGGGAGAGCGGCGACAATATTGAGGACGGCAAGTATTACCGGGCGGAAATCCGCAAGATCACCAACAAACCGATCAAGGCCGTCATGTACAGTCACTCGCACGAGGTTCTCGGAACATCCTCGCTCATCGAAGGCGAGAAGGACGTCCTTATCATCGGCCATCCCAACCTCAATGAGAATCTGAAGACCT
>JASHRI010000169.1 GCA_030037435.1 Candidatus Acidiferrales bacterium
CTGGGTATCTTCCACAATATTCGGCGTGTAATCGTCCGACTCCGTATCGCTCAGCGCTTCCAAACGCTCTTTCGCATGTGGTACGGCCTGCGGTCCACCTGCGGCGCTCTCGTAGGCCATGATCGCTTTTTGTTCTTTGCCCTCTTTTTCGTAAATCTGGCCCAGATGATCGCCGACGACCGGATCCTGCCCGATGCGCCATGAGGCGTCGACATAATTCTCGGCCTTATCGACTTGTCCCATCCGAAAATAGACCCAGCCCAACGTATCCCAATACATAGCAATTTGGACCGGGCCCGCTAGGTCCCGCGATGTCAGGTTGTTGAGATCGGTCTTGGCCGCAACGGATTCCTCGTCGTTTACCGCTTCTTCCGCATATTTCAGCGCATCGCTTAGATCCAAGTTGTTGTCGGCCATCTCATACGCCACGTTATTCAAAGTCATGCTCGACGAATCCGCCTGCATTGCCTTCGCCCAAGTCGCTAGAGCTTTGTCTTTATCGCCTGTACGCGCGTACGCATCCCCGAGTGACGAAAGCACCAATGCATCCGCTGGACTCAGTCGCGCCGCCGTCTGAAATTCCGGAATAGCTTCCGAATAGCGTTTCTCATTCATCAAAATCGAGCCGAGAGCTCCCGGCGCATCCTTGTTATCCGGTGCCGCCTTTTCGATCTGCTTTAAGACAGCGATCGCTTCGTCCGTCCTGTTCTCGCGTATCAGGAGGCTCGTTAGATATCGGTATGCAAAAGCTTGGTTGGGATCGAGCGCGATTGCCTTTTTCAATTCCCCTATGCCTTTTTCGGTGTCCCCGTTGACGGTGTCGACTTCACCCAGCGCTCCCCATGCCATTGCGAAATTCGGGTCCTTGTCCACGGCATTACGAAAGCCGTGCTCGGCCCCCTCCATATCGTGCTTTTGCCATGCTGCTTCCCCTTGACCGTAATACATTCCCGCTTCGGCGGTGCCTGCGGTCCCATGCGACGCCGAACTGCTGGGTCCGGAAAGGACAATGTAGCTGCCAGTGTCCTTGTCGATGGCTTTACCGAATTTTTCGTATGCCGGAAGCTCCGCGACCGGCACCTTGCGCTCTTTCGTCACCAGGTGTCGCTCTGCGTGCACCACTCCATCCGACACGCTGTACACGGCCGTGTAGTTCGCAAAATCCCCCTCTAGCGAGACGTTTACTGGCGGATCAGCCGTCATGCCCGGCGGCAGTTTGATCGTCGCTTTATAGTCGATTTCTGCCGGCTGGCCCAGCTCAATCGGCTTGGGATTCTTGTCCCAACCCGTCGGAGCCGGAGAAAAGAAGATAGGCGGGAACGGCGGGGTGATTTGCTTGTCCTCCCAATCCGAATATTTCTTGCGCTCGTAGTTGTACTCTATCTGCAGCGGCGTATCGGTCGCATCGGGTGCCGTGGCTGTCGCATCGGTCACGGTTCCGCCAAATCCCCATGCCTGCACAGCTCCCTGCATCGCGTCGTTCCATTGGGTCTGGCCCACTCGGCGAAGCGCCAACCGAAAAGGCAATTCCGCGTCCCCCCGGAAAGTCATCTGCACTTTGCTCTTGAGCGTTCCCGAACTATCGAGCGAGGCATCCGCCCGAAAATTAAAGTAGTTCGGAATCGGTGGATCGGCCGGTGTTTGCACCAGTTCTGCCGGCCCGCTGTCCCGTATCACCAATGCTTGCTTGTCGCGCAGGCTGGGTACGAGATAACCGAAAGGTCCGACCTCCGCAGTCGAATCGAGAAACAGAAATCCCTTGCCCTGCGGAATCGCGGTTATTACGTGGTCGAACTGCGCCGGTGACGGCATATCCGGATCGATCTTCCTGGTGGAGTTGATGAGGGCCGGATAGGCCTTCACTCCCACCGCCGCGAGCAGCGACGCCAATAGCGTGTGCTTGTCCTTGCAGTCACCATAATCATTGCTTAGAACGTCCGCTGCCGAGTGTGGCTGGTAACGGCCAATCCCCAGACCGATTCCTATGTATCGATAATTGCTTGAAACGAAGGCGTAAATTGCGCGCATCTTCTCCGCATCCGTCGTCGCACCGCGCGTCAGCTCGGCAGCTTTT
Source organism: Candidatus Acidiferrales bacterium (assembly GCA_030037435.1). Lineage (GTDB taxonomy): Bacteria > Acidobacteriota > Terriglobia > Acidiferrales > UBA7541 > Palsa-295. The sequence goes on from JASHRI010000169.1 coordinate 2,075, forward strand.
GCCTGAATTTCCGGCGAAGGCGTGGCCCTTGGCGCAAACAGGCTCCGCATCCATTGCGCCACCTCGTCCCAGTTCTGAAAACTCGTCAACTGCACCGCTGGTGGAGGCTGGTCCGCCGGATCCACCTGATCCGTGTCCTTCTTCCGCGCCAAATTCGACGTCTTCCAGGTGTACACGCGGTACTCGCCGTCCTCGGTGATGGCTGGCTGCACGGCAGCGCTCTTTACCTGGACCTTCCGGTCGCGCGGCACCCGCACCTCCAGCGTTTCCTGCAGCACGATGCCGCCCTGAAAGAACTGAAAGGTCTCCCAAAATTGACCCGGATCGAGTGGCTTCTTGACCTCACTGCGGATTTGCGTCTCCAGAACGTCGCCTGCTTCCAGTCCCTTTACAGCTACCTGCAATTCTTTGATGTCGCTGTAAAAGGGCGCCTGGCGTGTGATTTCGGCTGGCATGTCGAGCACGTTTTCCGCCGGCGTTTCGATTACACGTTTATTGGGCTTGATCACGCGCACGTACACGACTTCTTCCGAGCCCGTGGCAGATGCGTACGGAAAATTCAATACGCCAAACTGATGGACGCCCGCCTGCGACTGAATCCGAACTCGTCCGTCTATCGTTACAGACTCGGTGCCGTCGCTCTCGAATGTAGCCTTCGTGGACCGGCTCTCAATGACGTAGCCTTCGTTCGAGTAATCCCCGGGTTTTATCTCTACAGGTGGCGCGTTTGGCGTCAGGGTGACGATCGTCGATTGGGCTGGCTTCGAAGCCGGACTCGCTGTTTGCGTCTGCTGGGCGGCCGCCAGCGCCCCAGGCAAAGCTACTAGCGAAACGATCAGAGCCACAAAAGTCCCGATAGCTTTCCGTATCATGGCTTGGCACACCCCTACCCGATCCGGGTCAGTAACGTAACGAGATTGGCATTCTAGCCCTAAACTTACGGATTAACTATCTCAGATTCGCCGCTGGACAGCCTATCAGATACTGTTCGCTCTGCGGCCACTCCTTGCTTACGCAACGAAACAGACGTAGACTTCCCTCGGTTACCGAGGCGATGGATGAGCAAACCCGCTGACCTGGTTCAAGGCACGCTTGACCTTCTGATTCTAAAAATTCTGGCCCTCCAGCCGCTCAACGGATTCGCAGTCAGCCAGCGTCTGAAGCAAGTGTCTGGCGAGGTTCTACAAGTCAGCGATGGCTCCCTCTACCCCGCTCTGCACAAGCTCGAGCAGGAAGGCTGGATTTCCGCTGAGTGGAAAATCACCGACAACAATCGTCGCGCCAAATTCTACTCGCTTACCCGGCTCGGCCGTCGCCAGCTCGAACGAGAAGCTGGTAACTGGGGCCGGCTCTCCGCTGCAATTTCCCGTGTGTTGAGATTAAGAGAGACCTGATGCTGCTTTCTGGTCGGCCCGCGTGCGGCACTTGCAACGCACCGGCGAAGTCATGATGTAATATTGCAATCCCGGGGTTGGCGGGGAGGGCGACAGCATGGGACCACATCCGTATGATTCATCCAAGTCGGAAGGCATCGCAGACGCGCCTCTTCACGCCGAAACTGTGCCATCGCCCGCGCGCGGGATCATCCTGTTCGCATTGATTCTTACCGCAGCCGCCGTGCTGGGCGGCTTCTTGGGTTCTTCCGCCAAAGTGACAGCAGCCAGTCCCGATGACTTGCAGAACTCCGTGAAGAGCTTCACTGAAGTGCTTTCCGTGGTGGAGCGCAACTATGCCGACCCGGTCGATCTCGAGCGCGCGATTTACGACGGTGCGATTCCGGGAATGTTGCATGTCCTAGACCCGCACTCGGATTTCTTCGATCCGGAGCAATATGCCCTGATCCGCGAAGATGAAGAGGGGCGCTACTATGGCGTCGGCATGGTCGTCACGCAGCGCGACAATCAAACCTACGTGCAAGTGCCGTTCGTCAACTCGCCTGCATTCAAGGCCGGAATTCGGCCGGGCGATATCGTCCTGCGCGTCGACGGCAAAAACTGCGCAGGCCTGACGACCACAGAAGTTGCCGGCCTCCTTAAGGGAGCAAAAGGCACGACCGTTCACATTTCAATCGGCCGCGAGGGTTGGGACAAGCCGATCGAAGTCACCGTGGTGCGCGACGAAATTCCACGGCCGGGCGTGGAGTTTTACACGATGGTCAAACCCGGCATCGGATATGTCCGCGTCTCCACATTCAACGAAACCACAGATACCGATTTGACGGACGCGCTCGAAGCCCTCGACTATCCGAAGCTCGACGGCCTGATCGTCGACCTTCGCGGCAATGGCGGTGGGTTGGTGAATCAGGCCGTGGGCATGGCCGATGTGTTTCTCGACAAAAACCAGGTCATCGTCTCCCACCATGGGCGTTCGTCGCCGGAGCATCGATATTACGCAGTCCGAGGGAACCAGGGCATCGAAGTGCCGTTGATCCTTCTCGTCAACGGCCAGACTGCCTCGGCATCGGAAATCGTGTCTGGCGCGATTCAGGACCACGATCGCGGCCTGATCGTTGGCGAGACGACTTTCGGCAAGGGCCTGGTTCAAACCCAATTTGCGTTGAGCGAGGATACAGCGCTGCGGCTAACGATGGCTCGTTACTACACGCCCAGTGGCCGGCTGATTCAACGCGATTACACCAATCAAACTCTCTACGATTACCACTACAATCCGCAGCGTCCGCGCTCTCCGGAAGTAAAGCTGACCGACACGGGCCGGCAAGTGTATGGCGAAGGCGGCATCACGCCCGACGTCGTGGCTGCGTGGCCGAAAGAGAACGTTTTTCAGGAACTGCTTGAGCGGCGAGGTGTTTTGACTCCGTCCTCGCAGACCGTGGGCGACTTTGTTCGGTTCTATCTCGGCACGCGTCCGGTAATTACGAAGGATTTTCAGGTCGACGATTCTGTGCTCGCCCAGCTGAGAAAATTCCTGGGGCAGCAAAACATTCAATACACCCAGGCGCAAATCGCCCAAAATGCCCCGTGGCTTCGGTGGGAGATCAAGCGCGAGGTGTTTACCAGCCTGTTTGGATTGGACGAGGGTTATAGAGTCGCCCTTGAACAGGATCCCCAGCTCGGCAAAGCGATTGAATCCATCCCCCAGGCCAAGGCTCTTTACGCAGGCGCTAGAAAGACTCTGGCGCAGCGCGAAGCAGCAGCGGTGACGAGCCCGTAGCAGGGCTGCAGTTCGCCGTACCCTCTTGCTGACCCCGACAAACAGGCGTACACTTCACTCGGTTACCGAGGTAAAGACGTAAGCTGCCCACCGCGCCTGCTTCACAAAACTCGGGGCCAATTGCTCTCGCAGCGAAATGAACGAGGATGTAATGCCACTCTACCGTTGGTTCCGCTCGCTGCCTCTTGGCCTTCGCTCTCTGTTTCGCCGCGAAGTCGATGATCGCGAACTGGATGACGAACTCCACTATCACCTCGATCTCAAAATCGAAGAGAACATCGCGAAGGGCATGACACCGCAGCAAGCGCGCCGTGATGCCAAGGTGGAGCTCGGCGGCGTCGAACAAGTCAAGGAACAGGTCCGCGGCGCCCGCACGGGAGCCTGGCTAGGCACTCTGCTGCAGGACATTCGCTTCGGCCTGCGCATGCTGCGCAAGAATCCTGGCTTCACCGCGGTCGCCGTCCTCACCCTCGCTCTCGGCATCGGCGCCAACACTGCGATCTTCAGTGTGGTCGACGCAGTGCTGTTGCGTCCGCTGCCTTTCAGCAACCCGTCTCGTCTCGTCATGGTTTGGGAAGCCTTCCCGAAACTGAATCATCCCAAACTGAGTTTTTCACCGCCCGATTTCGTGTCGCTTGAACGTGCCCAGCAGTCCTTCGAAGGGATCGGCGGATATCGCGAAGAGTTCGTCGACATCTCCGGTCAGGGTCAGCCGGAACAAGTTACGGCCGCTCGCGTTTCTGCTTCGCTATTCCCGGTTCTGGGCGTCGGGCCAGCGGTCGGCCACGTCTTTGCGGCCGAAGACGATACTCCCGGCAACCGCGTCGTTCTGCTCAGCTACGGTCTCTGGCGGAGTCGTTACGCCGGTGATTCGCACATCGTGGGACGCACCATCGACATCGATCGTCAGCCGTACATGGTCGTGGGCGTGATGCCAAAGACTTTTGCCTTCCCACTGCCAGGACCGGACGGCATCACGACTCCGGCAGTTCTCTGGATCCCAATGGCTTTTGAGCCGTCGGAGTTGCACGACTGGGGAAGGCTATACGCCACCAGTGTGATCGCGCGCTTGAAGCCCGACGTAACTCTCGAACAGGCAAGGAGCGAAGTAGCCTCTCTTGCAGCGCCGATCTTTGCGAATTATTCCGCAGGTGCAGCCGGCAGATTTCACAACGTGCGGCTCGAGCTCAGCGTGAATCCCCTCCGCGACGAAATCTCTGGTCCCGTGCGCACGCTGCTCCTGGTGCTTATGGCGGCGGTTTCAATGTTGCTGCTGATTATCTGCGCGAATGTTGCGACTCTGCTGATTTCACGCGGTGCGTCTCGGCAAAAAGAGATCGCGATCAGAACAGCGCTTGGCGCCACGCAATCGCGCCTCCTCCGCCAAATGCTCACCGAGAGCCTGTTGCTCGCCCTCGCGGGTGGCGCGCTGGGCTTTGCGCTCGCCGTGTGGGGAAAAGATTTGCTGCTTTCGCTCGTGCCCGAAGATGTGCTGCTGCCACATCAAGTTTCGATCGATGGCCGGGTCACCGCGTTTATCGTGGCTGTTTCCTGTCTCACTGCCATTTTCTTCGGTCTCGCGCCGGCCTATCAGGCGTCGAAAGTGTCTTTGGAAGGTCACCTGCGCGAGAGTAGCCGGGGCGGCACACCGGGGCGTGCGAGCCACCGCCTTCAGGATCTACTTGTGATTTTGGAATTCGCGTTGGCGCTGGTGCTTGTCGTTGCTTCTGGTTTGTTGATTCGCAGTTTCACGAAACTCCTCGCCACCGATCCCGGTTTTCGGCCCGACCACGTGCTGACCCTCAGTCTGCCTCTGCCCGTCGAGGCCTACCCGAAAGCGGTGCAGATCCGCGAGTTTTATCAGCAAGTCTTCGACAGAGTCTCCGTCCTGCCTGGCGTCAAGGACGCCGGTCTCGCGAGCGACCTGCCGATCGAACTTGGCAATCTCGTGCGAATCGACGATGAGGATCCCAATCAAGCCAGTCGCCCCTCGCCCGGCGTCCCGGAAACGTGGGCAATGGGCGATTACTTTCAAGTGACCGGAATAGCGCTAATTGAGGGTCGATGGTTCACGCCCGAGGATCGGCTCGGCACGCAGCCCGTCGCAATTGTGAGCCAGTCGATGGCGCGCTATTTCTGGCCCGGGCAAGACGCCATCGGAAAACAAATCCGCTGGGGCCAGCCGGATTCCCCGTGGCAGACAGTCGTCGGTGTCGTGGGCGATGTGAACGATCCCGCGTACGGCCAGCCCGGCAAGTCGCACGTCTATTCGCCGTATCTGCAGCTTTCCGATCAGTGGGTTCAGGAGAACGTCTACGGCACATGGCGCGCCCTGCATCTCATCGTTCGCACGCAGTCCGATCCCGGCGCGCTTACTTCCGCAGTCGTCGCGCAGATTCACTCGCTCGACCCCGATTTCGCCGTAGCCAGCATCCGAACGATGACGCAGGTCATGGATTCGACCGTCGCAGGCCCGAAATTCAACACGTTTCTGCTGGGTGTTTTGGGCGGAATGGCGCTTCTGCTCGCTTCGATCGGAATTTATGGCGTCCTAGCGCACGTGGTCGCGCGCCAAACGCATGAATTTGGCATTCGCATGGCCCTGGGTGCAGAACGGCGCGACGTGCTCGTGCTCGTATTGTCAAAAGGCCTAAGGCTTGCTGCATGGGGAACGTTGGGCGGCGTCGCGTGTGCACTCGTGCTCACGCGTTTGATGTCTGATATGTTGTATGGCGTCAGTTCGACCGACCCAGCCACATTCATCGGAGTCGTCATCGTGCTTCTGACCGTGGCTCTGCTCGCGTGCTACATACCCGCGCGCAGGGCAACACGCGTCGATCCAATGGTTGCCCTCCGCCATGAATGACGTGGCGCAAGCGCCGAGTGAGGAGCTGTGATGGGCTTCTACAGATGGCTTCGCACTTTGCAGCTGCGCTTGCGCCCATTGCTCCGCCGCGAGAACGTTGACCGCGATCTCGACGACGAACTTCGCTATCACCTCGACCTCAAAACCGAAGAAAACATCGCGCGTGGCATGAGTCCCGAAGAAGCCCGCCGCGCGGCGCAAATCTCGCTCGGCGGCGTCGAGCAAGTTAAAGAACAAATCCGCGCCGTCCGCACCGGCGCCTGGCTCGGCACTCTTTTTCAAGACATTCGCTTCGGCCTGCGCATGCTGCGCAAGAATCCCGGCTTCACCGCGGTCGCCGTCCTCACCCTCGCTCTCGGCATCGGCGCCAACACTGCGATCTTCGCAGTCGTCGACACCGTGCTTCTGCATCCGCTCCCCTATCCGGATTCCGACCGCATCGTGAACATCAGTCGTTCGGAGGGGGGAACCTTTTCGATTCCGATGTTCGCGTTTTGGCAGCAGAACAATCCAGGCATAAACGATCTGTCAGCCGACGACGATGGATCTGCGAGCATGAATCTGGTCAGCAGTGGCCAACCGGAACTTGTAAAGGCTCGAAAGGTCTCCTTGGATTATTTTCGGTTGTTCGGGGCCAGCCTGATCATGGGGCGCACCTTCAACACACAAGAAGATCAGCCAGGCGGCCAGCAGGTCGCCGTGGTCAGCTACGGCCTATGGCAACGGCAGTTCGGCGGTGATCCATCGATTCTCGGCAAGACGATCGCGCTTGGTGGCACGCCATACGTAGTAATCGGCGTTGTGTCCCCCAGCTTCATTCCATATCCCGCCACCGATATCTGGATTCCATTGCAGGCCGATCCCAACAGCACCAATCAAGCGCATACCTTGCGAGTTTATGCCAGGCTGCCTTCCGGCGTCACACTCTCGCAGGCAAACGCATGGATGACAGCCATAGGCCGCCGGTATGTTCAAACGCACCCAATGCAGCTCGGAGGCGACGACATACTCCGTGTCATACCGATGCAGCAGCAGCTAACCGGCGATGTCCGGTCGGCGCTGGTCATCCTGCTCGGAGCGGTCGGCTTAGTTCTGCTGCTTGCCTGCGCGAATGTCGCCAACCTATTGCTCGCTCGCGCCACCGGCCGCCAGAAGGAAATTGCAGTTCGCGCCGCACTGGGTGCGGGACGCAGTCGCCTTGTTCGACAACTCCTATCTGAAAGCCTCTCGCTCGCATTTTTCGGGGGAATTCTAGGACTCATGTTCGCATGGGCGGGCGTGCGGGGATTGTTGGCTCTGGCTCCAAGCGACTTGCCACGCGCGCAGGAGATGGCTTCTGTTACGGCGCTAAATCCGTTGGTGACTGGATTCACGGTGCTGCTCGTGCTGACCACAGCCGTATTGTTCGGGTTGTTCCCGGCCCTTCAACTCTCTCGCACGGATCTGGTGGCGTCGCTGAAAGAGTCCGGTGGCCGCGCAGGCGGGGGCCCGCGAAACAAGCGCGCTCGTACCGTGCTGGTGGTGGCTCAAGTCGCGATTGCCGTGATTCTCCTGTGCGGCGCGACGCTGTTAATACGCAGCTTCGCCGCCATGCACGGCATTGGCCTGGGTTTCGATCCGCATAATCTCCTGACAACCGAAGTTTCGCTCGCAGGACGCGCCTACTCGAAATCAGCCGAAGTCGACCAACTCGCGCGCCAAATCGTCAGTCGCGTCGAGCGCATTCCCGGTGTGGAATCCGCCGCTGTCTCGAGTGCTCTGCCTCTGCAGGGTCAGCAGGACATGATCTTCAACATTCCCGGTCGCCCGATGGTCGAAGGCTACAAATTCACCGGCGACGTCCAATGGCGAATCGTCTCTCCCCACTACTTCAGCGCGCTCCGAATCCCGCTCCTTGCCGGTCGGCTCTTGCGCGACGTGGAACCGGCGCCAGAGGCCGTCATCAGCGAGACCATGGCACGAAAATATTGGCCAAAAGCCGATCCGGTCGGCCAGAACATCGTCATCGGCCCGGGACTCGGGCCGACGTTCGAAGAACCTTCGGTGGAAATTGTAGGAGTCGTCGGTGATGTGCGCGCGAGGCTTGATAGTGGCCCCGCACCCATTATCTACGAGACGCCGATGCACATCGGGGATGGAGCAATGGCTCTGGTGAGCGGCCTCACGCGAGAGGCCATCATTGTTCGCACCGGGCAGGGATTGTCGCCCATGAGCGTTGGCCACGAAGTGCAACGAGCGTTGGAGGCCGACGACGGGTTAGCGGCGGCGGATATTAGGACCATGGACCAGGTAGGCATGGACTCGACCGCGCGGCAAAATTTTAATCTGCTTTTGCTCGGCTTGTTCGCCGCGATTGCATTGCTGCTGGCGATGGTAGGCGTTTATGGCGTGATGTCTTACAGCGTGGAACAACAAACGCGCGAGATCGGCATCCGTGCCGCCCTCGGAGCAACGCCGGGCCATATCTTGGGCTCCACGCTGCTACAAGCGCTGCGCATATCAGTTGTGGGATTGGCGGTCGGCGTTTGCGTGTCCTTCTGGCTCACGCGTCTGCTGAATGGGCAATTGTTCGGAGTGAAACCCTCCGATCCTCCAACCTTCATCTCGGTGCCGCTGATTTTGCTCGCAGTTGCGATCGCCGCAGCGTGGATTCCCGCGCGCCGCGCCATGCACGTCGATCCCATGGTCGCCCTGCGCCACGAATGACGCAGCCCCCGTTGTTGTCACCTAGCTCGTCCTCAGCGGCAGCGAAGGGACGAGGCCGCTGTTAAACCGACGAGGGATCTGCAGTTGCCCTAGGGTGGAACGTCCGCACGAGGAACATGCCACGCGGCGGGCCCTTCGTGCATTAGGGCAACCGCCGCGCGTGGAATCGAGGGGGCTACTGCTGCGGCGGAGGAGGCGCTTGGGCCGGAGGCGGCGGTGGCGGCGGCCCAGCCGGCGCTCGCGTATTGAGGAAGCGGCAAACGTCTTTCACCGAGTTGCTCAAGAGCGCGGTTTCCGTTGCGTAGATCGTGTCGCCGCCTTTCCGGATCACCATAAAGCGGTATGCGCCGGACCAACCCACCGCATTGACCATGAAATCCGAATTTCTCGGATTGGTGGTCAGGGTAACGTTAGGACATTCCCTGCTAAGGTGCTTCATAATCTCCACCGGATCCACGTTGGACTGGCGCGACAAAACGATCTTCATCGGACGCGCCTGCGGGATCGGCGGATTGGCGTCTGCCACGGATGCGATTGGCGCAAGGGCCAGCATCAGCGTGGCAACGCCGAGTATGCATTTCTTCATGGCGATTCCTCCCACCCGGCTAGGCCGGGCACAACCCAATTAAATGGTCATCTGCTGCGGGATAAATCGCAGGCTCCACGCGGCCTATGCCTTCCCCCTTTTCATTAGAACACTTCTCCCAGCAAAATGTTGTACGGCGAGAGCTGCGGGTTTCCTGCAGCAAAACTGGATCGGGTGCGCTTGACATCGCTAAAGCGAGCAATCAGACTCGCCCGGCAGCACCGAGACCGAATAGGAGCATCCCTTGTCCGCCACCCCACAGAGCCACGCACCGGATCCAGCCGTCGCGGCCCAGATCGTCGAAATTTCCAGGGGCTATATGGCGGCCACGTGCCTGTATGCAGCCGCGAAGCTGAAGATTGCAGACTTCATCGCCGATGGCCCGAAGCCGGTATCCGAGATCGCCCGCGCCAGCAGGACGAACGAAGACGCCCTTTACCGAATCATGAGGGCGCTGGCGACAGTAAACGTGTTCCGCGAAACGGCGTCGAGGACGTTTGCCAATACGCCGCTTTCGGAAATGATTCGCAGCGATGTGCCGGGCTCGTCTCGCGACGCCGTACTGTTCATGGTCAGTCCGCTGCATTTGAGCATTTACAGTGAGTTGACGCATTCAGTCGAGACGGGCGAGCCGGCGTTTCAGAAAGTCACCGGCATGCAACCGTTCGAGTTCTTCGGGGAAAACGGCGACGAAAACAAACTGTTCAATGCTGCGATGACGTCGATCAGCGTGCAAGCGGTCCGGTCGTTCATGGCCGCCTACGACTTCGGCGAATCGGGAACGCTGGCGGACATCGGTGCGGGCCATGGCGCTTTGTTGACGGTGATCCTAGGGAAGCATCGTGGGCTTCACGGCATTGCGTTCGATCTGCCGAACGTGGTGGCGGGCGCGAAACCGGTGATCGATTCGCTGGGGCTGGCGCAGCGCTGCCAGATCGTGGGTGGAGATTTTTTCAAGGCCGTGCCGACGGCGGACAGCTATGTGATGAAGTCGATCATCCACGATTGGGACGACGAGCGCGCCATCACGATCCTGAAAAACTGCTCGAGTGCGATGCGCGACCCGGACGGGAAAGTGATCCTGCTGGAGATGCCCGTCGGGCCGGCGAACGAGCCAGGATTCGCCAAGTGGCTCGACATCGAGATGCTGGTGCACGGCGGGCGAGAGCGAACGGAAGGCGAGTATGCGGCGCTCTTCGCAAAAGCCGGCTTACGCCTGGCACGAGTGGTGCGCACGCCGGGGCCGAGCGCAGTAATCGAGGGGGTGAAAGCATAGGAGGGCGCGATGAAGACGAACTACTGGGCCATCCTGGTTTGCGCCATCGTCTACTGGTTGATTGGAGCTCTCTGGTACGCCGTTCTTTTCCGGGCTCCGTGGATGGCGCTCGAGCTGGCCAACGCGCAGCCATCGTCGCGAATGAATGCGACTGCGCTGAATCTCGCACCTTACATCATCACTTTCCTGCTAAATCTGCTGATCGCTTTCGTGCTGGCGCAGATTTGCATGTGGCGCAATGCCAATACAATCGGGCGCGGCGCAGCCGTGGGAATCCTGCTCTGGATCGGATTCGTCGGGCCGATCACCCTGACGACGCACTTGTACGAAAGCCGTCCGATGGAACTCTATGCCATCAACCAGTTTTATCCGCTAGTTGGACTCTGCGTGATGGGCGCGATCCTTGGCGCGTGGGTGAGAAAAGCCACCGCTTAACGAGCTCCGATCGCGCCGCAATCAGCAGCGATTAGTGCTGCTGGTGGCGCCAGTCCCAATACGCTTTCTTGTCTGAATCGCTTCGCTTGCGGAAGTCCTCGTGCTGGCGGTGTGTGTTGTTTTCCCAGCGAGTGTAGTAAACCTCCTCGCCGTGATCCCAGTGGTGATAGTCATGATAATAAGGGTCGTAAACGCTATAAGTTCGGCTAGCGCAGCCTCCTACTACAAGTGTAGATAGTAGGATCGTCGAGAACATCAGGGACATGACGTGTTGGAAGAAGTTGCGCATGGCGAGTTTCTCCTTCAGGGCGGGCATTCCTATTATAACTCCTCCTCAAAGAGCAGCCTAGTACGCGCGGATTTCCGTTCGGTCGGCTTCCGACCGGCCGACCAATCGGGAGTTAACGGTCGTCCGTCCGGTGCGAGGCGAGCACCGTGACACAGATGAACTGGACGTCCCGGCTAGTCGCTCATGCTAGACTCCGCCGCGTGAGGCGACGCCACTTCTTGGTGATGTCCGCAGCCAGCATAGGTGGAGTGCTCGTGTACTCGCTTGACCACAAGGTTTCGCGGCTGGTCGCGCAACCGACGAAGACTTTTAAGATTCCCCTCAGATTTTTTACCGAGCGAGAGGCGCTAATCGTGGCTGCCGCCGCTTCGCGCATCATCCCTAGCGACGAGAGCGGACCCGGCGCGCGCGAGGCTGGGGTCGTGATCTATATCGACCGGCAGCTCGCCGGCCCCTGGGGACGCGATGCCCGCCGGTACACGCACATGCCTTTCGCCGACAGCGCTGCACCGGAATTTGGCTATCAGGGCGCCGCGTCACCGCAGCGGATTTATCGCGAAGGCCTGAAGCAGCTTTCCGGTTTCGATCGACTCCCACTCTCCGAGCAGGATGCCAGGCTCGTGGAAATCGAGCAGGGCGTGTTTTTTGATCTGCTGCGTCGCAACACCATTGAGGGGACGTTTTGCGATCCACTGCACGGCGGCAATGTGGACATGGTGGGCTGGCAGCTCATTGGTTTTCCTGGTCCGCGTATGAGCAATGCTGCTGAAATCGACAAATATCGGGGTGAGGAGTTTCGTCCGAAACCGGCGAGTCTCACGCAGATGACGCGCAAGCCACACCGACCGAGCGAGGACGAGGCAACGTGAAGAATCTGCCGAGGACCGATATTGCGATCGTGGGAGGCGGGTGGACTGGCCTATTGCTGGCAAAAGAGATTGCCCAGCGAACGGCGCTCAATGTTGTAGTCCTCGAACGGGGAACAGCGCGGCGTTCGGAGGACTATGCGAACGACATGGACGAGCTCGATTACGCCGTTCGCTTTTCAATGATGCAGGATTATTCACAGGAAACTGTGACGCTGCGCCACACGTCGCGTGATCGCGCGATTCCCATCCGCCAGCTCGGGAACTTCCTCCCCGGGACCGGCACTGGAGGCGCGGGCGAACATTGGGACGGCTTCTTTCCGCGGCACGTGCCCGACCTTTTCGAGCTGTATACGAAGACAGTCGAGCGGTACGGCGAGAAGAAACTGCCTGAAGATCACGCAATCGTTGACTGGGGAATCACCTGGGCAGAAATCGAACCCTACTACACCAAGGCTGACAAACTGATCGGCACAAGCGGTAAGGCAGGGAACCTTCGTGGGAAGGTCGTCGATGGCGGCAACCGCTTCGAAGGATCGCGCAGCGAAGAGTATCCCACGCCGCCTATGAAGAACTCGTACTTCTCTTCGCTATTTGGAGACGCGGTCAAATCGCTCGGATATCATCCCTATCCGAATCCTTCAGCGATCCTAAGTATCGCTCACACGAATCTCGACGGCATCGCACGGCCGGGCTGCTTCTATTGCGGCTTCTGCAGCCGCTTCGGCTGTATGGTCAGCGCCAAATCACAGCCGACGAACACGCTGCTGCCAATTATCGAGCAGCACAAAACCGTCGCTATTCGCAATAACTGTTCGGTGCGTAGAGTTCTTCACGAAGGTAACAAAACGCGGGGCGTAAACTACGTCGACGCCAGCGGCGAAGAGTGTTATCAACCAGCTGATGTCGTGATGTTATGTTCGTGGACGCTGAACAACACGCGTTTATTGCTGCTTTCAGGTATCGGAGAACCGTACGATTCCGCGACGGGCAAAGGGGCAGTCGGTCGCAACCTGACTCATCAGGTCGGCTCCGCTACGACACTGTTCATGGAAAAACCGCTCAACCGCTTCATGGGTGCGGCCGCGTCAGGATTTTGCATCAGCGACTTCGATGGCGACAATTTCGACCACAGCGATCTTCTCTTTGTTCGCGGCGGGTTGCTGCGCGCGATGGGCACTGGATCTCAGCCGATCCTGAGCTTTGGTACGGTACCGGCGTCGGTGAAGGCGCGCTGGGGCTCGGAGTGGAAGAAGGCGGCTGTGTATTGGTACGACCGAGTAGGCGGGATTAGTTTCTCGGGCGAACATATTCCCTACAAGACCAATTACATGGACCTTGATATCACCTACAAGGATCACCTCGGCGATCCCCTCCTGCGACTAACCATCGATTGGCACGATAACGACAAAGAAATGGTCAAGTTTGCCAGCTCCAAGGGAACAGAGATCGCAAAAGCCATGGGTGCGAAAGAGATCCTTACGCAGCCGCCGTATGACCATTACGATGCTCGACGGTATCAGACGACGCATATTCAAGGCGGTACGATCATGGGCAAGTCGCCCGATGCATCGGTAGTGAACACGTGGGGTCAGCACTGGGAATTGCCCAATCTCTTCATCGTTGGAGCATCGACAATGCCCTGCCAAGGCGCTGCCAATCCCACGCCGACCGTATTGGCGCTAGCCTACCGCACCGCCGATGCGCTGATCGACCACTATCTCAAGAACCCTCATTCGCTGATATAACTATTGCTCGGATTTTGCTAGCGCCAGCCGTTGCGTTCGCGCAGTGAAGTGATGTGCGCCACGTGATGACGGCCGTGCCAGGCGTACTGCGCGATCAGGACGTCCACCGTACCCACGCCCCATTCGGGATGGCGGAAGGTGCGCTTGCAATCGGCTGGCGAGAGCGACCGCAGCAGTAGCACCCATCGCGTGTGCAGATTTTCGAGCAGGGCAAGCGAAGTCTCGATGGGCGTCACCTTGACGTCGCCGAGCTCAGCCCAGCGCGCCTCTTCGTAGGTCTTGATGGCAGGCTCTTCTTCGGTGAGGGCGAGCTTCACGCGCGTGTAGGCGTTCATGTGGCTTTCGGGGACGTGGTGCGTGAGCTGTCGAACGGTCCATCCGCCGGGGCGATACGGAGTATCGAGCTGCGCGGGAGTGAGACCGGCGACAGCGTAGGCCAGACGCGCGGGAGCTTCCGCAATCGCATCGATGCATTCGCGGCGCTGATCTGGCGTCAGGCTCTGGACCGGCTCGAACTTGCCAATCGGGTAGCGCAGGTCGGGCTCCATGATCGTGCTCCTCAACCAAGTTTGAGAAGGATGAAAATGTGAGAAATCGGAGCGTTCAACGCTACGCTGAACGCGCCAGCGGCCCGGCGCGCTTAGCTGCCGGAGCGCGGCTTGGCGGCTTCATAGAGCGGCGAAAGTTCGCGAAGGCGCTTCACGGTTTCGATCACGCGCTTGGCAACGTAGTCCGTCTCTTCTTCAGTGTTGAAGCGACCCAGGCCAAATCGAATCGAACTGTGCGCCAAATCTTCGGGCACGTCCAGCGCGCGCAGCACGTGGCTGGGCTCGAGCGTGGCGGAAGTGCACGCCGAGCCGCTTGATACCGCGACGTCGTTGATGCCCATAAGCAGTGCATCGCCTTCCACGCCTGCGAAGCTGACGTTGAGATTGTTCGGCAATCGATGCTCCATCGAGCCATTAATCGTTGCATCGCTCAGGCCGGCGAGAATTGCGTCCTTCAAGCGATCGCGCAGCACGTGCAGGCGCGCGCTTTCGTCGGCCATTTCCTTTTGGCAAATCTCGCAGGCCTTGCCCAGGCCAACGATGCCCGGCACGTTGAGCGTGCCGGAGCGGACGCCGCGTTCATGCCCTCCGCCATCGATCATCGGAGCAAGCTGCACCCGGGGATTTTTTCTGCGGACGTAGAGCGCGCCGACGCCCTTCGGGCCGTAGAGCTTGTGCGCGGAAATCGATAGCAGGTCGATTCCGTCGCGCTCGACGTCGACGGGAATTTTCCCAATGGCCTGCACCGCGTCTGTATGGAACAAAACGCCGCGCTCTTTCGCGATTTTGCCGATTTCGGCGATGGGCTGCACGACGCCAATTTCATTGTTCGCGTACATGATCGACACAAGTATCGTTTTCGGCGTGATTGCCCGGCGCAAATCGTCGAGGTCGATGCGCCCATTTCTAGCGACCGGCAGGTAAGTGACGTCGAAGCCGGATTTTTCCAGATGTTTGCAGACGTCAAGGACGGCGCGGTGCTCGGTGGTCTGAGTGACGATGTGGTTGCCCTTGTCGCGATAAAACTCGGCGACGCCTTTGATTGCGAGATTGTCCGATTCGGTGGCGCCGCTCGTGAACACAATCTCCTTCGGAGACGCGTTGATCAGGCGCGCGACCTGGCCGCGCGCATTTTCGACCAGCTCTTCTGCTTTCCAGCCGAATTCGTGGTTTCGGCTGGCCGCGTTGCCGTAATTTTCCGAAAGCAGCGGCAGCATCGCCTCGATCACGCGCGGATCGACGCGCGTGCTGGCGTGATTGTCCATATAGACAGGAAGCTTGGGCGCCATGCTGATTCTATTTTATGCCGCGCGGCGCGAAGCGTCCAGGTTTCCAAACTCGAGCTCCGTAAATCAGTGGCCCGCCTGCTCTAAGTCGGTTGATTGACCAGCACCACGATGCTCCGCGCGTTCACGCGGTACGATGGACCGCCGAACGCGGCCTCGGTGCCCGGCGCAGCGATATCGAGAGGACTGTCCATCGACGTATCGATCGCCCTGGCCCACCGCGATCCGGCAACGATCGGGACGTCCATATCCAGCGCTTCCCAGTACATGTTCATCATCACGTGAATGTCGCGATCGCCATTGAATCCGGCCAGCGTGAATCCGAGCGCCCTTGCCCCGCTGTCCTCCCAGCCTGGACTGTTCAGCTTGGTGCCGTGCCACGTGACGTCCTTCAGGCCGCGCTTGTTCACTTCGCCGGTAAAGAACGAGTTTTCGCGAACTGCCGAATGTTGCTTGCGAAACTCAATCAGCCGCCGCCAAAAACGCAGCAGGCCCGCGTGCTTCTCTGGCCTGTTCCAATCGAACCAGCTGACCTCGTTGTCCTGGCAGTAGGCATTGTTATTGCCGCACTGCGTCCTGCGGGTCTCGTCGCCCCCCACAAACATCGGAACACCGCGTGAAAGCATAAGGATGGTTGCGAAATTGCGGATTTGCTGTTCCCGTAATTTCTCGATTGCCGCATTGGAAGTCTCGCCCTCTTGACCGCAATTCCAGCTCAGATTTTCGTTGATGCCGTCTCGGTTGCCTTCACCGTTGGCTTCATTGTGCTTGGTGTCGTAGGAGACGAGATCGTTGAGCGTGAATCCATCGTGGCAGTTTACGAAGTTAATGCTGTTGGTCGGTTTTCCTCCTCGCGCCTGATAAAGACTGGCGCTTCCGCCAATTGCATCTGCCACTTGCCCCACCATTCCGCCATCTCCTTTGACGAATCGCCGAACCGTGTCGCGAAACCGACCGTTCCATTCCCCCCAGCGGTCACCCGGAAAATGGCCGATTTGATACAAGCCGGCGGCATCCCAAGCTTCGGCGATCAGCTTCGTGTCCATGAGATCTTCATCAAGCTCAACCTCCCACACCAGTGGCGGATGCACTTCAGGTCGGCCATCTTCGCCGCGCGAAAGAATCGAGCCCTCATCAAACCTGAATCCATCCACATGGGCTTCCTTCACCCAGTAGCGCAGACACTCGACAATAAACTTCTGTAGTATCGGATGGTTGCAGTTAAGGGTGTTCCCGCAACCTGAGTAGTCCATGTAATACTGCATGGCCCAGGGCACCAGAATGTAATACGTCTGGTTATCGAGGCCGCGGAAGCAGAATGTCGGCCCCTGCTGGTTTCCTTCATCGGTGTGGTTGAAGACTACGTCCAGAATCACCTCAATGCCGGCCTTGTGCAGTGCCTTTACAGCGTCGCGAAACTCCTTCAAATGCGAACCCTGTTCCGGCTTCGTGCAAAAGGCCGAGTGAGGAGCGAAGTAACCCACAGTGCTGTAACCCCAAAAATTCCACAGCGGTTTGCCATCCACCATCCTCAGCGGTGCGGTCTCATCGAAATCGAAGATCGGCATCAATTCCACGGCCGTAACACCCAGATCCTTCAGATACGGGATCTTCTCGATCAGGCCAGCGAACGTACCCGGGCTCTTCACCCTGGATGACGGAGACTTAGTGAATCCCCGCAGATGCAATTCGTAGACGATGGTGTCTTCGATTGGATGGTTCAGGGGCTTGTCACCTTCCCAGTCGTAGTCGGCAGGATCTATCACGATCGAGCGCAGCGAAGTCGAAACGTTATCCGCATCGTTGCAGGCATCGGCTCGCCTCCACACCGTTTTGGTGTTCCCGCGGGCATAAGGGTCAATCAGCACCTTGTTTCGGTTATATCGAAGTCCCGCCTCCGGAATGGAAGGACCAGTGGCACGAAACGCGTAGTGCGCGCCGGCCTTCAAACCCTCCACGAAAATGTGCCAGAAATGAAAAGTCTTGTTCCTGGACGGAATCAGCTCAATGGTCTGAAGCGGCTTGGGCGAATCGTGCTTCTCAAAGAGAAGCAGTTCCACGCCAGTAGCTCTGCCGGAATACAGCGAGAAGTTAACGCCGTTTGCTTGGATCGTTGCCCCCAGTGGATGTGGTATTCCGTTTTTTGTTTTGAAAGCTGGAGCAATTGCTGGTGTCGCCATCGGAAATCTCCTCTCAGGAAAAGTGCTTCTGGGTATCGCGCGCTCGGGGTCTTAGGTAGAGCATCGGCGTTAATGGAAGTTGGCCCAGACTTTCTGTCGCGAACTGCTATCGAGGCGCGAGCGCGGACGTTCCCACGACAAGGAACTCATATTTCTTGCCGTTTGATTTGAATTTCATTTTCGAGCGTGAATCGAATTGGTGTGGTGGCAGGCAATGGATGTTATCGCAGCTCGTGGATTTCGGGCGGCTTCCAAGTGCCGTCTAGGGCGGCCGGCATCGGCCAATACAGCCGCATAGTTAAGCTGAATGCGCCCTTTTTCGGCGACGGCAGCCAGTTGGACTGCTCGCTCGGCGAATCACGCTGAATGTAGAGGTCGAGCGACCGGTCCGCATTGAAGCTGAGCGGGTCGCGGTCGCCGATCGCGTATCGGTTGATGGGGTTATCGGTGAAGAGTTGCCTATCGTTGTACAGGGTGAGCGACCAGAACGCGCGGGCGGGCGGTATTTCTTCCTTCTTAAAATGCAGGACGTACTTCTTACCAGAGTCGAATGGCCTGCCGTCAAACTGCACGAGCATGCTGGGGTAGATCGCGTCCTCTACGCAGTTGGCACCGAGTCCGAAGTAAGCGATGTTGGCACGCCTAAGATAATCGGTGCCGTAAGTGCCAATCGGATTCATCGGGATGACCCAGCTATTGACCACCCTGTCTGGGAAGTAGCTTTTGAGCTTTGCCATCGCCTTTGGACCTGCTTCCGCGGTGGCGGTCTTAACGGCGGGCGTCGTTCTCGCCAGATCGAAAGACTGGCCCGGCACAATGCCGATCCGTTTCATTCGCCCCAAGATTGGGTAGTCGTTAGCGTGTGGCGGATTGTTCTTAGTCAGCTCACAAAACCGAGTGAAGAACGCGGGCGCGTCCATTTTGGACACTTGCTCGACCGGGGCAACCGGCGAGACTGCGGGGTCGACCGTCCCTTTCGGAGGATTGTAGGACTCGCCAAATGCGGAGAGGGGCGTAGCGGTCAGCTCGGCCTGGAATTTATGGACCGCGTGGTAATCGGACTTCCCGTTCGTCTGGGTCCGTCCGAGGATCCAGCCGATCACGGTTGGCGCGCGGAGTAGCTCCACCCCGGGTGGCAGCTTGCCCAGCCACGTGGGGCCGACGATTGCAAATTTCTGCGGACTGGTGCCGGTGGTGCGTTTGCCAGGAGAAGCGAACACATCGGTCCAGAGGTCGAGCATGGGAAGCAGGTAATAACGCCCGCCCGAGTCCGGCACGGAGATGACTAGCGGCTCTTTCGAGACATCGAACCACAGCGACGAATAGAGCGTGTCCGCGTTTGGGCGAACAACGTCGGTAAAGGTCGCGTCAGGAAAAACCCGCAAGTGCGCAAACTGATTCATCGGACACCGGGTGCCTGCCGGGCTCTCAACGTTGGTGGCTAATCTGCGAGTGATGTCCATGAGCACCAGCGGATAAGCATAGAGGTACGCCTCCACCGCGATTTCAGCGGCCTCTGCGATGGAAGCTTCGGCGGGAGCTGCGGCATTGGCGCGTGTCGACATGGCGATCTCCCGTTTGCAAATCGACGGCCCGCCCAGCCTGAAATAGGAGCGGGTCATGTTGTACTGTCAGAATTGACAGCCACGAGTGGTTACCCGCAAGAACCCTGGGCACGCGCAGGAATCCTTCTGTTGCCGGTTTGTATCTCGTCGCGCAGTAAGGCTAGCGCAAGACAACGGCCGCAGATGTAACCTACAGACGGAGGCGAGTAAGTGGCCAAACTGAAATTCATTATGTCCCTCCCTGGCGACACGATGTACTTGCGGGCGCAAACT